>JAUVEF010000122.1 GCA_030594905.1 Methanosarcinales archaeon | reverse complement strand
AAGAAATGGAATTCGAGACGGTATATTTTGAGGGGATGGATGGCTGAGTGAATTCAAACAACCTGTAACCGATTTCCCGAATTCCATGATTATAGTTCTGGACCCGAATGGTAGATAAATGTTAGGGTTCGCGACAGGAGTCTTTTTAATTTTTTGTATGTGTTTATCTGAGGCGAAAAACCACGAGATTTCACGAGATTTCACGAGATTAACACAGAAATCTTGTGGAAATCTGTGTAATCTTGTGGTTAGCTAAACACGTACAATTTTTCTGGTCGGTTGAAAAACATGACGCCAATCCTGCAAACACTGGTACGAGTGGATTGGTGAAATCGGTGTTAATCGGTGTTAATCTGTGGCTAAAAGTTTTATTTGCCACTGATTAACACCGATTACACAGATTAACGGTGTAAACTACTTTTCAGATCGATAGTGCTCCATTCTGGCAGTTGTGCTTACATAAGACAATCTGGCGTTCCCAGAAAATAATAAAAAGACTCGCTGAAAACACACAAGTCAGAACCAGAGCACCGGGGCCAGGTTGGCAGCCCATAGTTACCGGATATGTTTTTATGCCAGCAATCCGAATTTGTATATACAGGGGCACGATTGTAGTTTGAGGGACCTGACCATGACGACCATAGGAATCGCTGACACGACGTTTGCACGAGTGGATATGGCAGAACCTGCGATATCTGAACTGAAGAGGAACGCATCGGTGAGTATCGAGCGCTACACCGTTCCCGGGATCAAGGACCTTCCTGTTGCGTGCAAGAGACTTATCGAGGAGCGCTCGTGTGATATCGTGATGGCATTTGGGATGCCCGGGGGCGACCCAAAGGACAAGGTCTGCGCACACGAGGCGTCGCAGGGAATCATCATGGCGCAGTTGATGACGAACACGCACATCATCGAGGTCTTCGTGCACGAGGACGAAGCTGCGAGTGATCGTGAACTTGCAGCGCTCTCGGAAGCCCGCGCCAGGGAACATGCGTTAAACGTGATCAAACTCGCATTCAAGCCCGAAGCACTCGAAAGAGAGGCAGGAACCGGACAGCGGCAGGGGTATGCGGATGCCGGACCTGCAAGACCATAGTCCGGTACATGCGTGTTTTGGTTAAGCACCCGATAGAGATCCGCCTGTGCGCTTATCCCCCTAACATCGTTATCCAACCGTCATCGTGCACAAAAGTGATTCGTTCATCTGTATCTCACGTTTCTGACCGATTATCCGTTTCCAATATCGACCGCGGTGCCTGTTTGGGTTGATCCTGAATGAACTGATCTCAAACGCGCTGAAACATGCTTTTGTTGGCAGGAAGGAAGGGGCGATCGAGGTCAGTCTAACCGCATCAGAAGAATGGTAAGATCAATCTGATAGTGAGCGGTGACGGCACGGGACTGCATCAGGGATTCGATATCAATGCAACCGGGACGCTTGGTCTGCGTCTCGTGAAGATTCCCACGGAGGATCAGTTGCTTGGAAGCATGGGGGTCATCAGCAAAGAATGGGCAACCTTTAATATGGAATTCGATACAAAGTACTGATGGGGGAGTTTTACCTGAATAAAGCAAGGATACTGATCGTTGAAGACGAAGCGGTTGTGGCTGAAAATCTGGAGAAAGTGATCACCGATTGTGGTTACGAGGTGGTTGGGCGCGCTGCCAGTGCAGATGATGCTGTAAATGCTGCAATTGAACTCAAACCCGATCTGATATTGATGGATATCGTCCTCTTAGGAGAGAAAAATGGCATAGACGCATCTCACGAGATAAAAGAGAAGATAGATATTCCGATTATATTTTTGACCGCATATTCCAATCTTGAGTTGATAGATAGAGCCAAGAGCGTCGAGCCGTATGCTTATATTATTAAGCCGTTTCAGGACCGGCAACTCTTTGCATCCATCGAGATGGCTCTGTACAAAATCCAAATGGCGAGAAAGTTAGAAGAGAGCGAGGAACGATATCATAGAATGGTAGCCAACGTTCCGGGTATGGTTTATCAGTTTGTACTGCATCCGGACGGATCCATGGCGCTTCCTTTCGTCAGTGAAAGTTGCCGCGAATTGTTTGGCATAGGGTACAAGGAACTCGTGCAAGATGCCAATGTTCTTCTGGACCTTATTCACCCCGATGACCGGCATAGATTTTATCGCTCGGTTGCCGACTCGGCTAAGTCGCTCTCGCCATGGGAATGGGAGGGTCGAGGTGTCGTATCCGGAGAAGAGAGGTGGTTCCGGTGCGTTTCCTGCCCAGCGCGGCAGGCAAACGGAGATGTACTTTGGGATGGTTTGATCATAGAGATCACCGAGCGAAAAGTTGCAGAGAATCGCATCGAGGAGGAATATCATCGTGCAGAATTTTATATCGACCTCATGAGCCACGATATAAACAACATCAACCAGGTCACGAGAGGTTATCTTGAACTGCTGCTCAAAATGCCAGACCTTCCTTCAAAATCCAGAAAATATGCAGAAACCGCTCTCGATCATGTCAGGAAGAGCGCGGAGATCATATCCAACATGAAAACGCTCTCAATGGTTCGGTCAGGTGAACTCGAAATTGGGGGGATCGATATCTATCCGGCGTTTGTAAGCGCCGTCGAAACCGTAAAGTCACAATCCAGGGATATCAGGATCAACTCAAACATAACCAAAGGCAGATATTTCATCCGCGGTAACGCTCTGCTCTTTAACGTCTTCTCGAATCTCCTCAATAATGCTGCCAAGTTCGATGGACACGATATCGTCGAAATCGATGTTGATATCAGTCCAGCAGGTGATGACTGGAGACTCGTGTTCAAGGACCGGGGGCGCGGTATCAGGGAGAGCTACAAGAAGATCATATTCAACCGCCTGGAGCGGGCTGGCGAGAGTGCGCAAGGGTCGGGACTTGGGCTCACTATCGTTAAGCATATCATTGAGAGTTACGGCGGGAAGGTCTGGGTCGAGGATCGGGTTAAGGGTGACCGGGCTCAGGGGAGCAACTTTATTGTGCTGCTCCCAAAGGGGGACTGACCATGACAACGGTATTCATCGTGGATGATGAACCGATGCTTCATGAACTCTTGCGGCGAAATCCCCGGGATGAGTGGACCGAACAAGGACGGGGTTGAGACCACAAAAGAGATATTAAAAGTTAATACAAATGTAAAAATAATATTTGCAAGCGCTGACATCGCTGTCAGGAATACTACACTAAACTCAGGCGCATGTTCTTTTCTGTCAAGATCATTCGCTATGTCTGATCTGCTGGCGGTGATCGAAGAGATTGTAGCAGAGTGCTGACAGATTGATATAGTCCGGACTGATTCGGGTGCCATATAATCCGGTAAGTTCGCGACCGTCTCCAAAATGTTCATATACTACGGGGTAAGAATAGTAATCTGCAAGTGTGAATGGTCGGTTGCCAGTACGGGGGGTTTTTCCTGACCGCGAAAAATTTTGCTCCGGGAGAAATTTTTCTGGTGGTTAGGAATAAGTAGGGTGTTGCGGATGTCAGTGTAATATCATGCCCCTCGAGGATAGGTGATTTTATGAAACAGGTTCCAACTGGCATACCCGGGATGGATCAGATACTTGACAAAGGGTTTACGCGTCCATCCACAGTGTTGATCGCTGGCACGGCTGGTACTGGCAAGACGACATTTGCGATCCAGTCCCTCTTTGCAGCAGCAAAGAACGGCGAGACGTGCCTTTATTTTTCAGCTATATCCGAGCCGATTGCGATGCTCAGCGGATACATGGCAAACTTCAGTTTCTATGACCAGTCGCTCTATGAGGATGAGAATCTCATCTACTTCGATCTGAGTCATGAGATCATGAAGAACAAGACGTACGACCTGATAGACCTCATCGATGAGAATGTAGAAGCGATACACCCCGACCGGATCGCTATCGACCCGATCACGACGATGGATCTGCCTTTAAGCGATAGCGAACGCAGGCAGTTTTATTTTGATCTATTCGTCGGAATGAAAGGATGGAATTCCCTTGTGCTGGTCACTGGCGAGTTTACCGAGAGGGGAATATCGGCAAGTCCGATCAGTTATGTTGCGGACGCGATCATTTACCTGTCCAATGAACTGAGAAAGGGATGCCGTGTGAGGTATCTCGATGTCTTGAAGATGCGGGGGCAGGATTATGCGAGCGGAAAACACGTATACAGGATCACGAGCGACGGCATCGTCACCTATCCGGATCCGCCGATGACAAATGGTGCGACCGCGACACACAGACGCATGAGCACAGGCATCCCGGGGCTCGACCAGTTGCTAAGCGGCGGACTGATTCACGGGACGACCACGCTTCTTACAGGCCCAAGCGGCACAGGCAAAACGACAACAGGCATGCACTTCATTCTTGAGGGCGCACGCAAGGGAGAGCCGGGACTGATCGTTACGTTCGAGGAGAACGCAGCACAACTGCGAAGGAACGCGGCATCCTTTGGATGGGACATC
>JAUVEF010000100.1 GCA_030594905.1 Methanosarcinales archaeon | reverse complement strand
GTGTATGTGGGATCCGGGTATGCACCTCCGTGCTTGAAGACCTTCCGCACGTCCAGGGTCACCTCCATCACATCACCGCTTCGAAGCACCGGCTGGGTCGCATCGAATGAAGTATCATCCCTGATCCGTATCGGACTGATCGAAAAATACTCTGCGGTTGCCGCATTATTCGAAAAATACATCCCATCTCTTTTCCCAAGATGGTAATTAACATCCGCTGTATGCGTTGCATCTGACAAGTACACGATCAATTGTGACAGATCGATGTCCTCGCTTCCCGGACCAAGCGACATAGTGATGCGGAGTTTAGATACATATCCGTACTCGTAATTACCCTGCTCTACAGTCATGCTGATGGAGGAGATGTCGGTGACGGAACTGCTGCTGGAGTTTATGAGGTATGTTCCCGGTTTTTCGAAATAGCACTCATACACACTATTTGCTGAGACCGTCTGCGCCACATTGGTAAAGCCCTCGGCATCGCTGCTATTGATAGTTATATCGATGGATGTGGTGCTGTTCGAGTTCTCAATCTCAACGTAACCACCGACAGGGGATGTATAGGTAAAATCTGCCAGTGCCGTACCGTCGTCTTTAGCGAAATGACCGGAATCGTTCGTGTTAACCGACAAATAATAATCCCGTTCCCCAATGATCCGATCGATACGGAGGTTCGAGGCGACCTCTCTGGTCGTTTCCTGACCGGTCTGGGATGCTTTCTGCTGGAGCACGCCAGAGGTTTTGATGAGGAGTGCAGACGCCACCGCCGCCACGAGCACCATCGATATGAATATGATCAGCGTGCCTATGCCGACCTGTGCCGATTCATCCTGACGGTAAATGTGTCGGTTTGCTTTCATACGCTACCCCAATCTTATAATCGGCAGTCATAGTATAAAAACATCATGCTATTGTATCGGTCATATTAGCCATCACATGCTCACCCGCCGGTACGGTTATACCCTGCCATATCTTGACTCCGGAGATGATTGCATCATCCAGAACTGTTGCATTCGGTCCGAGCACGGTCCTTGTTTCAAGTGTACATCTATTATGTATATGAACGCCGTTATCGACAATAGAGCTGAACATCGCCGAACCCTTGCCGATGTGAACATTATCATATATGTAAGATGATAAAATGTGCACACCGTCCTCGATCACACAGCCCGATCCGATCGTGGTATACGGTCCTATCAGCACGTTATCTCCGATAACCGTGTCTTTGCCGATCACCACGGGTCCGACAATCATGGACGAGCCAATCTGCACATTCTCGCCGATCGTAACAGGATCTTTGATCTTTGCACCAGTATATGCGTATGCGTGGCTGGATCCGCTATCAGGCAGCTCAAACATCCGGTCGAGCTTCCATTTACATGCGGTCCGATACATCTCGTGATTGCCGATATCGGTCCACTTGCCCTGCACCATATATCCGTTGATCTGCTTGCCTGCATCGAGCAGGGCAGGAAAAACGTCCTTTGCAAAGTCGTACATCTGCCCATCAGGAATCCAATCCAGTATCTCAGGATCGCAGACGTAAATCCCGGTATTCACAAGATTGCTGAATACTTCTCCGGGATTTGGTTTTTCAAGGAACCTGTGCATCACATTATCTGAATCCATATCGCATATCCCGTATTCAGCAGTATCGTCGATGCAGATTAATCCCATGGTAACAATGGCATCATTCTGCTCGTGGAATCGGTATATCTCGCTTAGCTGCATATCAAGGGCGTGATCGCCGCCCAGGACCATGAAACTACCATCTTCGAGATATGCTTTAGCATTCTTAACCCCGCCCGCCGTACCGAGCGCAGTTTCTTCATATATGCACCTGATATCAATGTCTTTGATGTGGTTGACCTCGTTCTCGATCATATCACTAAGATAACCGAGTGTCATCACGACGTCCGTAAATCCCTCTCCCCTCAGGTGCTCGATCAAATGTGTGACCGATGGTTTATTCAGAAGCGGGATTAATGGCTTGGGGCGCTCAAGCGTCATCGGACGCAGTCTTGTGCCCTTGCCACCACACATAATACACGCTTTCATGATTCGGAGTATGTTTCAACAAATTTTATACTGTCGATATCGATCGATTGGAGCAATTCTTGTGCAAGTCTCTCTTTCATGACCAGCCACCGCTGATTGAAGAGCAGGTTATGCGGCGATTCAATAAGAGCGCTGTCGTCGTCGATCTTCACATCAAAATCTACTACGAAATACGATCTCAACAATGCTTTGATCTTCGTGATGTCATCATCGAGGACTTCTTCGATTCTGTAATCAAAAATCAAGGTCTTGCCAGCCATCGGGTGGTTGAAATCAACACGCACCTTACGCCCGATCGTCATGACGACTATACCATCCCTTCCATCGATCCGCACCCGCGCACCTTTCACCGGTTTCTCCTTGAACCCGGAGATCGAATGCGTCGTTATCAACTCGGATTCACGTTCGCCATAACCTTTTTCGGGCGGAACCTCGACTGTTCCGTGATAGCCCGCATCTTTTCCGATAAGATCTTCATCCAGCCCTTCCGCAACGTGCTTTGCACCAACAATTATGATGAATGGCTCATATCGGGCGTTTTCATCATACATGTCGTTCTCTTTTGCAATCTCTTCATCGGTGGTATCAAAGACTGTGTCGTCCTCAAACCGCCCGGTATAATTTATTCTTATAAAATCTCTATCTTGTATAACCAATTATATCACCATACTGATTTATACATACGTTCTTTATATTAACAGCAACTGACCGGTTAGACACCGCAACACTTGTTAATACGTCTATTTGGTACGGCATTTCTAAAATTCTCTCTCCTTTTGTCCGGTGGCCATTGTGAGTCGATGAACGTACAGCCACATACCATAAAGCACTGTGGTGCATCCGTTTACTCATATTCAGATGGGTTTTGTTACTTGATAAATGTTTGCTGTGCCCGGAAACTACCAGCTTATACAATTTGTCGGATCAAAATCAGAGGCTTATATACTTCACACCACCAAAAAATGAGCTTGTTTATGGCATATGCACTATAACGTCCAGTCACTCTGCGCACCACTTTCATTTACGAAAAGTATATCACCAGCCCCACCCGAAGGGCAGTTTTCACTCGATTTTTTGTGAAAAAATCGTGAAACTGTCGTGCGGGTGACTGCCCGAGTTCTTGTTTGCAGGCAGCCGATTGTTTCAGCGCGGATTTCCGGGACTGAACTCGCTATGCAACGCACCGACCGCGCTTTTCGCATCCTTGCTACGGACCACAAACGAGATGTTGTGCTCTGAAGACCCCTGGCTGATCGTGATCACATTGATTTTTTTGTCGCCCATCGCAGTAAAGACCCGTGCGGCAACCCCGGGGCTGCCTGCCATGCCCGCACCGACCACCGTAATCGCACTTACGTCGGCGTCTGCTGTCAGTTCACGTATCATCCCGTTCTTGAACTCTGTCTTTATGGCACTGATCGCACCGGCAAGATGAGACGCTTCAACGACGATAGAGATGTTTGCTTCAGACGAACCCTGGCTGATCATGGTGATGTTCACGCCGGCGTCTGCCAGTGCTCTAAAGACCCTTGCCGCGACCCCGATGGTGCCGACCATGCCTGCGCCCGATATGTTGATCAGGGCGATGTTCTCGATCACAGTGACCGCTTTCACGACCCCGTCACTCCGCTCCTGATCCCTGACCACAAGCGTGCCGGTGAAGTCCGGTTCGAATGTATTTAACACCCTTACCGGGATATCGTTTTTGATCGCTGGTTCGATCGCATGTGGGTGCAGCACCTTCGCACCGAAGTACGACAGTTCCATCACCTCAATGTACGATATCTGCGGGATGGTGCGCGCATCGGGCACGATCTTCGGGTCGGCGGTCATGATGCCTGAAACCTCCTTCCAGAACCAGATTTCATCGGCATGAACCGCTGATCCGATCAGCGATGCCGAAAAATCAGATCCGCCGCGTCCAAGCGTCGTAGTGATCCCGAACTCATCCTCTGCAATGAATCCAGCGACAACCGGCACGCATTTACCGATCAGTGGGGTCAGCCTCTGGCATATTCGCCCGCGAGTATTATCAAGTGGTGTTGCACCCCCATACTTACTGTCGGTTACGATTCCAGCTTCTCCGCCTGTGAGGTGCACCGACGACATGCCAACCGACCGCAGAGCCCCTGATACTATGGGTGCTGCAAGCAGTTCCCCGTAAGATGATATATAATCCCTTGACCGGGAAGTTAATTCACCAAGATAACATATCCCGGTCAAAGCCTGATTGAGCTTGTGAATACGACCGTCCAATTCATTTAATACCTGATCAAGGATCACCGGATCATTAATTGCGATGTTCGCCGCATTGTTATGCAGATCCCGCAGATATTCAGTCACTTTATTGATTGATTCGACGCTGCCGGAATCTGCTGCGGCATCCGCCCGTTCAAGCAGATTATCGGTGACATCCTTAAGAGCTGAAGTCACAATGATCAGTTCGTGCTCACGATACCGGTTTATCAACTCGGCGACCCATTTGATCTTCTCGCCGTCCGCAATCGAAGCGCCTCCGAACTTCATGATCAGCCGCATGTCTGTTAAGGAGGCGATATTCCTTGAAAAAGATAGCGGTTCAAAGATGCGAAGCCCGCTTAAGTCAACAGGCAAGAAGCTCGCATCACAATCACAGGTTGCCATTGTGGCTACCCCCCATCAGGGGAGGGTCCTGTCAACGATCTCCACACCTTCCATGATCCAGTTCCGGCTCCCCCGCCGTATAATTTCCTCGGGAACCGTGCTGAGTGCCGCGATTGCCTCTTCCGCGGTCATCCCGAAGATACTTGCAAGTGCGATCATCTCTCTTGGCGCCCTGAGATCGTAGATCGACTGCGCATTGCTCGTAAGCAACACCGGCGTACCATACTTTCGTGCGAGCTTGAGATTGTGTCTTAATTCGGCGAGCGCCCGGACCCGCGCTGACCCGCGCAGCCTTATGATTGAACCCATATCAAACTCGATTGCCACCCGGTTCTCAGACGCAAATCGCATAAGCACCTGATTTAGTTTCTCGCCCGGGTGCGAAAGGACATC
>JAUVEF010000186.1 GCA_030594905.1 Methanosarcinales archaeon | reverse complement strand
GGGACGTTCCTCCGAGGAGCGCACTTGAATATATAAATGCGGTCGATGGATACAAAGGATACCGGATAGGTACTGTTTCTGGTAGATACTATGCAATGGACCGGGATAACCGCTGGGAGCGGGTGGAAAAGGCATACCGCGCTCTTGTTTCAGACGAAGGTGAATCCGCAGAGAGCGCGGCTGACGCCGTGCGAAACGCTTATGAGCGCGGTGAGAATGACGAGTTCGTGCTGCCCACGGTCGTTGGTGGATCCACTCCGATTGCTGGCGGCGATTCCATCATATTCTTCAATTTCAGACCGGATCGTGCCAGAGAGATCACCCGCGCATTTGTGGATCCGGATTTTGATAATTTCGAGCGTAAGAAGCTTGATAACCTGTATTTTGCGTGCATGACCGAATATGCTGCGACGATCGGTGCGGATGTTGCGTACGCGCCAGAAGAGATCACAAACACGCTCGGAGAGGTTATATCACAACACGGGATGCGGCAATTGCGCATCGCGGAGACTGAGAAGTATGCGCACGTCACGTTCTTCTTTAACGGCGGCGTTGAGGTGCCAAATCCCGGCGAGGACCGCTGCCTGATACCATCTCCAAAGGTGGCAACGTATGATCTGTTGCCTGAGATGAGTGCTCATGCGGTCACCGATGCGGTTATCGAGAAAATCGAGTCACATGACTACGATGTAATCATCCTGAACTATGCGAACTGTGACATGGTCGGGCACACCGGTATATTAGAGGCTGCTGCGACGGCTGTGGAGACGGTTGATCTCTGCGTCGGGCGAGTCATTGATGCGGTACAAAAGTCGGCAGGGTCTGCGGTCATAACGGCAGACCACGGCAACGCCGAGGAGATGGCGGACGAGGACGGGACGCCGCATACCGCCCACACCACGAATCCGGTGCCGCTGATACTGGTTACTGATCCGGCGGTGGCAGGGGTCAGGGACGGAAAACTCGCTGATATCGCGCCAACGATGCTTGAGCTGCTTGGACTGCCAAAGCCACCTGAGATGACCGGGGAGTCGGTATTGCTGTAAACCCGCACTCTGGAAGCGTATGTGTTTGGATGTGGCGAAAAAAACCACGAGAGTAACACAAGAGTATGGTGGTTAACAAGTCCTATTGGAACGAGGGATGGTATCTGTTTAGTTGAGATGGAAAAACCACGAAGGGCGTGGATATAATCATCCTGGAAATACACTCACGATTATTTTTTGATTGTTTACAACAAGAAGAATTTAAAAGTAAATTAAAAAGTTTTGTGTATTATTGTTAAGAAACATGTACCGATACACGACCGCGTCAATCGCGAGTTATGTGATTCGCCGCACATCCACTCCTGCCCCGCGTTCGAATGCGAGCAGTTCGGATGCACACAACTTTGCCTGCCCTGTCGCAAGGAGTGTGTCGTCTTTATCCACTGCAAGCACCTCGTCGCCGCTCCTTATCGCAGGGTCTGCGTCAGTGATGTGCCGTGCAAACGCGGTCTTCCCATCGCTGACAAATGGTACTGCATCATCGGCGACTACAACCCGCATGGCAGGGCTGGGGAGCGATGCATGCAATCGGGACGCCCCGAGTCTTCCGAGCGTGAATCGATTGTCGCTTGCCCTGAGTGTTGCAACGTGCTCGTTACCCTGCAGGACCTGCCGTATCCGGCTGGTTGATGATAACTTAAATGTCACGTCGTCCGGAAAGAGCGCCCGGCCCGCACCGCTGCCAAACTGATAGTCTGCGATGATACGTACTTTCTTAAGTCGTGGATCCATAATCAAATATTGGGCGTAGGAGTTTATAATGGTTGATCGTTGAGGTGGGGATATAACACCGTTTCATCATGTGGTTAGCTAAACACGCATCGGTTTAATCAACCGAATCGAAGTCTTCCAGCCTGAGCTGCTTTCGTGCGCATTGCTCCCCAGGTATCTCCACGGGATATACTCCTGTGAGGCAGCCAAGACATAGATCACTCGCAGGGATCCCTATCGCCTCGACCAGCCCGTCGATGCTTAAGTATCCGAGCGTCTCTGCGTGAATCGCTGTTTCTATCTCTGATACGCTCTTTTGCGACGCGATTAACTCATCTCTCGTGGGCATATCGATGCCAAGATAGCACGGGGTTTTGATCGGCGGGCTTCCGATTCTGACATGCACCTCCGACGCACCTGCTTTGCGCACTTTATCAACGATCCTTTGCGAGGTGTTCCCGCGCACGATGCTGTCGTCGAGCAGCACCACTCGCCGATCCTCGACGTTTGGCTTGATCACATTTAATTTCAGTTGAACTGCTTTTTTCCGCACAGCGTCAGACGGCATGATGAATGTGCGCCCGACATAACGGTTCTTCATCAGAGCCTCGATATATTCGATGCCCGATTTCTTGGAGTATCCGATCGCAGAGGTGATGCCTGAGTCAGGCACCGGTGATATCATGTCCGCATCCACAGGATGTTCGGCTGCCAGCTGCTCTCCAATCTTCAATCTAACATCGTAGACGAGTTTGCCATCGATTATGGAGTCTGGTCGTGCAAAATAGACATATTCGAAGACGCAGTGCGCAACATTCTTCTGCTGGTATATCTGGTGGCTCTCTATCTTGTCGCCGGTGATTATCAGCGCTTCACCCGGGCGCACATCACGCATAAACTCACCATCGTGCACGTCAATCGCCACGCTCTCGCTTGCCACGATGTAACCGGATCCGCCTTCCGATTCGACCTTTCCGATGCAGAGTGGCTTGAATCCGAGTGGATCCCTCACAGCAATCAGAATGTCGTTTAACAGCATTACAAATGAGTATGAGCCAACAAGCCGCCGCATCAGCCTGCGCACCGCTTCCACGATGTTGTTTCGCAGTAAGTCCTTAACAAGCAGGTGTGCGATGACCTCGGTATCAGAATCAGAGAGGAAGATGTGCCCCTGCCGCGTCAGTTCGAGGCGCAACTCTTCCGAATTGACAAGGTTCCCATTATGTGCAATCGCAATTGTCCCACCCTTGAAATTGATCGTCAGAGGTTGCACGTTCTCCAGTTCTGATCCGCCGGTGGTTGAGTATCTGACATGCCCGATCCCAACGCTGCCAGGAACCGAGAGCAGATCGGTCTTCTTAAAGACCCATGGCACGATGCCCATGCCCTTGATCGACCGCGTGTTGCCTTCGTGCGCGATCGATATGCCAGCCGACTCCTGTCCTCTG
>JAUVEF010000177.1 GCA_030594905.1 Methanosarcinales archaeon | reverse complement strand
GGATACAAACTCCACAGATACCACATAATCATCAATGGTGCCGTATTTGACAGATCGTGCACCGCTTGCCTTTGTGCCAACATTGCCGCCGATCATGCATATCTCGGAACTTGACGGGTCGGGCGGAAGAAACAGCCCTCGTTTCCCAAGATATGCCTGAATATCATTAACTATGACTCCTGGCTCTACATCCACAAATAACTCGTCAGATTCTCGATTTTCCTCGACCATGCCGATGATTCGGTTCATATTCTTCGAGAAATCAAGGATAATCCCCTTGCCAAGACAGCTTCCGGCAAGATTTGTGCCCGCAGCCCTTGATGTGATTGGCAGTCCAAGAACCGCTGCCACAACCACACACTCACGCACATCATGGACATCAATCGGGCAGACAACAGCGGACGGCATGACCTGGTAGATGCTCGCATCGGTTGAATAGCAGTAAAGCGTTGGGGGATCGGTGTATACCTCGCCTTTCACATTTCGGAGTGCTTTTTTGATGCGGTTCATCCCATAGCCTCCGGATTGCGAGCAACGTATCGGTCTTCCAAAAACACAGCCCCTGAACCGCGGTCGCTAAGCCGTTGTTGCAGCCAGTGCTGTCGCCGACGTTGCTGCCGGTGCGGTAGATGCGTAAGTTGTTGCATAAGTATCATATAAGTATCATACATTACTGACAACTTGTCAGGTCTGTGCCACTTGTAGATTACACCCCTGCATCATACCTCAGAATCGCAGCAATGCCGCCAAACGCCCGCAGCAACTGGTCCCCCTCCTCGAAATCGGTGGATATAAACTCTACATCTGTTCCCATCTGGTCGCATAGCTCGGTTAACTCATCGACGACGTCTACAGTGCCCACAATCTTAAGATCAGAACTACACAAAGGGCATTTCTCTCCAAAGTTGTCCGAGATGTATTCTCTGGTCTCCTTTCTGGTATAATCACAGTTCTGGCATCTGATGTCTGCACGCACCTGCCGCAGGTCCTCAGAGATTAACAGCGTACCAACCGCGCCCATTTCAAGGTTTGCACGCACCTGCTGATCACCATAAGCGACAAGCCCACTGTCACTTACCAGTTCCTGCATAAATCGTTGCATACTCTTTTTCTGCTTGACGACATCCAGATCCTGCAGAGCATCAGATGCGGCATCCACAAGCTCATGAAGACCCGATTCGTCAGTATAGGCAATATCAAATAACCCTATGATTTTTTTCTGCAGTTCGTGGTGTAAAAACTCGCCTTCGAAGAATTCTTCCTTTGTTGGTGAAGGTCCCCCAATCAAAATTCCTTCAAAGTCCTTGTGATCGATGGTTAGAAATATTTCGCTTGCGCCGTTACCTATTTTCTTGTAAAAATCGTGGATTGCGATGAGGCGCAGTTGCTGGAATCTTTTTGCACTCTGACCGCCTTGTCGCTGTTTTCCGGGAACTGTGGATGTCATGTGTTTGCGTGCATCAATGACTTTGCCACGCAAAAGCCCCACGGTCGCCTCCCTCCGGTCAACGGCGAGGAGTCCGAACGTTTTTTTTTCCACAAGCATATATTCGAGTGGTTCAAGATAAAAAGAAGAGTCGCAATGATATTTATAAGAGGTAATTGGCTCTGGTGGCTCGATGATCATCGTGTCAAGTGTTGTCCGATGTCCACCAAGCTCAAGTGTTCCGCAAAAGATTACAAATCCACTTTCAGGAGGTTTATTGTAATATCTAAGGCGAGCAAGTACTGATTCAAGCGCGCTCTGTACGTTCGTCCGTGTTGATTTCGATTTGATGTTTGCAGCCTGTCCGTGCTCTGCCCTGAGCTGTGCAGTTACGTCAGAGATCAGTTTATCATAAGGGATATAGAGCGAGATCAGTTCGGTGCCCTTCCCGGTCTTGCGGCGCATCTCTTCGAGCTGCCGCTTGAATTCGTACCGTTTGTGTGCCTGTGATATCGTCATACGTGTGGATAGTATCAGTCACACATCACTTTAACTATGTGACGCTAAGGTGTCGTAGCGAAATAGCCCGTACCATAACCATACCATTGACAACCTTACCCCTTCGCAACCCCGATCGGCACGACCTGCACCACCCTGCGTGCAACCCCCGTCTGGTGCATAACATCCACAACCACATCGCTTGGTTTGTACACCGCAGGCGCCTCCTCTGCAAGCACACTCGGATGCGTAGCCTTGACCGTAATCCCCTTTGCAAGCAGCTCTTTTTCGATTTCCGCTCCTTTGAACTTTCGCATTGCCGCCTTTCTGCTTCCGACCCTTCCTGCACCGTGACATGCGCTCCCAAACGTGAGTTCCATCGCCTTGTCCATGCCGCAAAGGATGTACGACGGCGTGCCCATGCTCCCTGGAATTAAAACAGGCTGCCCGACGCTTCTATATGCTTTCGGGACATCAGGGTGCCCGGCAGGAAACGCCCGGGTTGCGCCTTTCCTGTGCACATATACCATCTTTGACTTCCCATCGATTACGTGCTCCTCGAGTTTCGCGACATTGTGCGCCACATCGTAGACAAGATCCATCTCGACATCCCTGAAGAACTTGCGAAACGTCTCCCGGACCCAGTGTGTGATCACCTGCCGGTTTGCCCATGCATAGTTTGCCCCGGCACACATCGCCGTGAAGTACGCCTGCCCTTCCCTTGATTGCACGGGCGCACATGCAAGCTGCCGGTCCACAAGCTCTATTCCGTACTTCTTTGCCGCTTTCCCGAGCACCCTGAGGTGGTCTGTGCAGATCTGGTGTCCTGCGCCCCGGGATCCACAGTGAATCATAACCGTGATGTCACCAACGTGTAGCCCGAATGCATCCGCAATGTCCTGATCGTAGATCTCACGCACGCACTGCACCTCCAGAAAGTGGTTTCCACTCCCAAGCGTCCCGAGCTGCGGTTTTCCTCGTTTCATCACCTTGTCACTCACCAGAAGGTCTCCCGGAAGCTCGATTCTCCCGTTCTCCTCGCAGTGCTCGAGATCATCCGCAACGCCGTATCCCTCTTCGACAGCCCAGCCTGCCCCGTCCTCAAATACTCGGCGTAACTCGGAGTCTGATATCCGAAGCTTGCTCTTTGCACCAACACCGGTTGGAACTGCACGGAAAAGTGCGTCGATCAGTTTTCTGATCTTCGGACGGACGTCTTTTTCGGTAAGGTTCGTGCGGATGACGCGAACGCCACAATTAATGTCAAACCCAACCCCACCAGGGCTGATAACGCCATCTTCTGCGTCAAATGCCGCGACGCCCCCTATAGGAAAGCCATATCCAGGATGCGCATCAGGCATCGCCATCGAGTACTTCTGAATACCGGGGAGGGTTGCGACGTTTGCGGTCTGTGAAAGCGTATCGATCTCCAG
>JAUVEF010000061.1 GCA_030594905.1 Methanosarcinales archaeon | reverse complement strand
CTGAGCCTGCCTCACGGTGAAGTAACGAAATCCTACGCCCTGCACCATGCCTGTCACGACGATATGAATGGTCTTCATACTGATCATCTCGTTTAGCACGTCTTTTTACCACCCCATCAGACAAAAACGTATCTGGAATGTGTGGTTCGGAAAGATAAAATCCAACAAAAACAATATTTAGCCTTGATCTCAGAAATCATCCAGATCGGAAACAAAAAACCCTTTCTCCATAAGTTCGTGTTTTCCTTCGATTTTCTTTGCAACAAGCCCGAAATATTCCTTTCGCGCCACATTATTCCAACGCACAAACCTCGATTTTTCTTTTAATCGTTCCAGAATTTGGGTTGCCTCTCTTTCGCTTAAATTCTTCCATTTGCATTCTACAAAAAGAATCTCGCTTATGTCTTCATTTAAGCAGACTGCATCTATCTCAAGTTCCTTTCTCTTTCCGTCCGCCCTATGAAATCCCCACCATCTACCGGTTTTTGTTGCTACAAAAGGATACAAACGCTTCAACATCTCCGTCCTTACCAATTTTTCGAATTTTCCACCCACGTAAGCGTTAAACTTCTTTTCTAAGCTATCTTCAACGTTTTTGGTCTCGCCTATCTCTATATCTGATCTGTTTGGCTCGAAAAACAAGGAATAAAAATCAAAAAAGTTGTCATCTACTGTATAAAGTGTTTTTTTACTTTTTTTCTCAGTTACTGGGGTGTCTTTTCTTATTATGCCCAGCCTTATCAGCGATTTCAGGTAGCGGTCCATATCGGATGCCTTGATTCCTGATTTGTCCGATATCTCTGCAACTCTCGTGCTTCCTGATGATATGGCAGATAAGATATTCTTATAAATGTCCGGTTCCCTGAACTCTTCTTTTAAGAGGAAATCGACTTCCTCATAGAGCATCCCTCTCTTCGATAAAATCTGCTCCTTTGCATTCTTAAGCGCAGATTTTTCCGCGTCAAACTTCTCGAGATAAAACGGAACACCCCCCAATATAGAATACGTTTTTATAATCTCTTCCAATGTGTTTTTGGGGAAGAACTCTTTGAAATGCTCGAATTTGAAATGATTAATTTTTATATGCCCGGTTTTCCTGCCATAAAGGGGATTTTTGTATCCAAGCAGTTCTTCCATCATGCTTATAGACGATCCACAGATTATAAGCATGATATTTTCATTCTTCAAAACCTCGTCAATTGCCTGCTGGAACAACGATGGTATGGCATCATCCTTTTCGACAAGATATGGAAACTCATCAAGAACGATCACAAGTTTTCCTGTTGCTCTTGAGGTTATGTAAGAAAATATCTCCTCAAGGTCTTCCGAAGCAATCATCGGTTCTGAGAAGAACCTTGCAACCTGCTTTTTGAACCTTGAAATGTTCGTGGCGGTTCCTGCTTTGTTGCATAAAAAGTACATATACGGCTTGTCTTTTATAAAATTCTTCAAGAGTTCAGTCTTTCCAATCCGCCTCCTGCCGTAGATAACAATGAAATCAAAGCCTTCTTTGCCGTATCGCTCCTGCAAAAATTCAAGTTCTTCTTCTCGGTCAATAAACCGGAACATAAACCTAATGTTTGTGTTCCTAAAGTATAAATCTTTCGGGCATCAGGCAAATTGGTTCATAATTGGTTCATGCAACAACCATTAAATGCCGCACAGCACAACCAACACTATGCACCTGAATCTTGCATGGGCGATCACAGGCGCGGGTCACCACCTCTCAGAGAGTTATGATGCGTTTAAGAAATTAAAGAAAGATATTCCGCAGATCAGAATCACTATTTTCGCATCGCAGTCTGCAGAAGAGGTTTTACGGATGTACGGACTCTTTGATGAGCTAAAGGCGGTTGCAAGTGGGGGCTACCTCGAAGAGATATTTATGGAGAGCGAGCAAGGGCGGAGTTCTCCTAAGGTCGGCAGGTTTCTTCTGAATAAGTATGATGCCCTTTTTGTGATGCCGGCAACCTCAAACACCGTTGCAAAGATCGTGCACGGCATAGCAGACTCTCTGCCGACAAACGCGGTCGCACAAGCAGTCAAAGGCGACACCCCCGTGTACATAGTGCCGGTGGACATCGAGGGCACGATTCTATCAAGGATGCCCTACACCATCGACCGCGAGATCTGTGCCCAGCACAACTGTCCTATCTGTATGCCAGCAAACCAGTGCCCAGAGCATGCAATTGAGACTCAGATCGACCTGCTGCGCTGCATCGGTTGTGGCGAATGTGTCGCAGCGTGTCCACACAGCGCAATCCGGGGCGGTTATGCCGAAATTAAGGTGAGGGCTGTGGATATGAGAAATACCATGCAACTTGGTGAGATGGATGGAATCACATTGCTCAAGCATCCGCGAGATATACTTCCCGCAGTATCCGACCTGATGTCTACATGACGTTTGAAGACGATGCTACTCAGGTTTCTCGGTGAGCGTGATCTTAAGGGCGCGCTCAAGTTTCCCGCGAACCTTATCTTCAGGCACGATTGCTTCCCGTTCTATTTTTTTAAGCAGTGATGATTTCTCTTTTATTTCCAGTGCCAGATCTTCGTGGGTCATGCCGCTTGCCTCACGGGCGCGCCGGATCGCCATGCCGTAACCATCAACCAGTTCATCGGTCATCTGGTCAAACATATCCTGGCGCTTTCGTGATGGCGCGCGAAACGTGATGCCGGGCGCCGGACCTCTCGTACCGGTACTCTGCATGCGAGGTATCGGAGTAGGTTTAGTGCGGGGTACCTGCTTGACCTCGTGCCCGTACTGTGCGCAACCAGTGCAGACACTCAGTTCAGTGCCCTCGATGATCACCTTGCGCGGTTCTCCACGAATATCAGTGCCACATAGTTCACATTGCATACGCAATTAGCCTCCATATATTCCGTTGTTTTGCTCTCGTAAATCAAGTTATAACATGAAGCCCCATAAAGATTTATGTGCTATCAGACTGCTTAATGATTTAACCATGCCAGATACGGAAATTGATATCGACGCGGACCGGGATTCAACAGAGTTCTCAAAGTACGTGGTGGACCGTATGCAACAGCTTGAAGTGAAGAACGATCTGCTCAGAACCCAGTACCAGAGAATCGAGGGCGAGAAGCAGCAAGCTGACGATCAGCGGATCAAATACGAGCGCGAGGTCAGAAAACTGGAAAGCGAGGTGGCTACGCTGAAAACCACGCCGCAGTTGGTTGGCACACTCGTAGAGATTCTTGAGGATGGTAGATCGATTGTACGGTCGAGTACGGGTCCTGAATTCATTGTTGGTATCTCACATTTCATCAATGAGGGTGAACTCAAACCCGGCGTGCAGGTAGCACTCAACAAGGAGCACCTCTCTATCGTTTCTGTGATCCCGATGGTTCGCGATCCTGCAGTGCGCGGCATGGAGGTCATCGAATCGCCAGATATTGGCTATGACCGGGTTGGCGGGCTGCATACGCAGATAGAGTCGCTGAAGGAAGCTGTGGAACTTCCGCTTACCAAACCGGAAATATTCGAGCGTATCGGTATCGAACCACCTAAAGGCGTGCTGTTATTCGGACCTCCGGGGACTGGAAAAACTCTTCTTGCAAAAGCAGTTGCCACACAGACTGATGCTACATTCATCCGCGTGGTGGGGTCTGAATTTGTGCAGAAATATATCGGGGAGGGCGCCCGCATAGTGCGGGATGTTTTTGAGATGGCTCGAAAGAAGTCACCTTCGATCATATTCATCGATGAGCTGGACGCGATCGGGGCAAAACGATTCACAGATGCCGGTTCAGGCGACAGAGAGGTTCAGCGCACGCTTATGCAATTGCTCGCAGAAATGGACGGCTTCGATCCGAGAGGTGGTGTGCGGCTTCTTGCAGCGACCAACCGACCCGATATTCTCGATCCGGCACTTCTCCGTCCCGGACGTTTCGATCGATTAATTCATGTCTCGATGCCGAACCTTGAAGCGCGTACACAGATTCTACGCATTCATACTGCAAACATGAACATTGCCGACGATGTTGACCTGGATCATCTTGCATCGCTTACCAATGATGCAAACGGCGCCGATCTGAAGGCGATTGTGATGGAAGCCGGGATGCGTGCGGTACGCGGCGAGAAAGATGCGGTGCATCGCACGGATTTTGAAGCTGCGATCAAAGACACGCTAATTTCGGTAAGCAAACCAAAAATGCACTCCGAAGGAATGTTTGCTTGACCTGCGGTGTTTGATGCGATAGACCCTAATTATAGTAACAGGAGACTGACAATGATGGCTAAACAACGAGGGGCGGTCGATTGATCGATACAAACGATCCTATTGTAAACCAGTATCTGGTACGACTGATCGGAGCAGATGGTGTAAATATCATCAAAAAAATGCCTCCAGGGGAGATTGTTGACGAAGTGGTTGCAGCAGATGTCGATATAGATATAAACGGCATCCGAAGGACGTTGTTTAAGTTGTACGAGAATCGGCTGGCAAGCTACCGGCGAGAGCGCAATCCGGAGACTGGCTGGCTCACATACCACTGGACGATCCATCTGGACAATGTCGAGAATCGTCTGGACATCGAATTTGAGAAACTTCTCGACAATATAAAAGAACGCCTCACATTTGAGTTAGATAATACGTTTTATATATGTAACAACAACTGTGCGAGATTTGTCTTTGAGACTGCAAGCGAGACTGATTTTATCTGTCCGGTCTGCGGCGAGGAGCTAGTCCATCAGGACAATGAAAAACTGACGCACGGGTTGATAGAGAGGATCTCTGAGATGGATTCTGTTTTGAGAAGTTAAGGATGTGATTTTTTAGTAATGCCTGATTATAGCGACGAGACTAAAAAGACGCGGGACCGATACAACCGTCTTGCTTTGTTGTACGATCTCGATGATGTGCTGTGGCTTGGTTCAAAACAGTTTTCTCGCAAGAAACTGATAAAACTGACAAATCTCAGCGATTCCGGCTTGGTGCTCGATCTAACAACCGGTACTGGCAGAAATGCCGGTCTGCTTGCGAAACGGGTGAAGAACGGGACGGTTGTGGGGATCGATATCTCCAGAAACGTGTTGAATATCAACAGTTTCAGAAATAAAAAATATAAGAATCTCCACCGGGTTCAGGGAACTGTTCAAGTGTTGCCTTTTGGAGATGAGACATTTGATGCGGTATTCTGCACCTGTGGCATGGACACCATCGACGGACCCGAGATTGCATTTACAGAAGCAGTCCGCGTTGTTAAAACCGGCGGCACGGTTAGTCTGCTTCATTTGAAGAATGACAAAGGTCCGCTTGACGTTTTCAACTTTCTGAGTCGATTTTATACATGGATATGGCGTGCAGAGGGCGTGGATCTGTTTTCGCATGTGAAGCAGCATAAGGTGGATGTGCTCGTGTACAAGAATCTCCAGATCGCAGAGGCAATCGTTGTAAGGAAAGTTTAACCTGCTGTGGAGCGGCAACTGCTGCAATCCCGACTGATGCCAGATGTGATGTGTGCGGGATATATGGGTGGATAGATCTGCGCCATGCGATTTCGGTTAAGGCACAATCACTCTAATTAATCGCGGCGGTCATGTGCGACAAGAAGTTGCACCGCAGATTGCGGATACCCAACTACCCCACATTAATGCGTTCGGATTGCCCAAACTCTCTGAACTCCTCAAACGCCCCAAATCCCCTCGATCGCAGAATTCGCTTATCACTGGTGATGATCAACCCTTCGACACCATCCAGAGACTCAATCAACTCCATGCCCTCCATCTCTCCGAGCACGAACACAGCAGTTGCCAGCGCGTCGGCGTCGGTCGCGTTCTCGGCGATGATTGTCGCGCTCAGCAGATCATCCGCAGCATACCCGGTCTTTGGATCGATGATATGCGATGCCCGCGCCTCTTCGTTGAAATACCGCTCATAATTCCCGCTGGTTGCAACAGACATGTCTTGGAGGTTAATAATGGTGATATACTCAGTTTTGTCGCCGGGATTTTGTAGAGCAACTCTCCACGGATCGTTTTCTGTCTTAAAACCGATCGTCCGGATGTCGCCACCAGCATTCACGATCGCGTGATGTATATTATGCTCTCTCAACACCTCGATTGCTCGATCAACGGCATACCCCTTCGCAACTCCGCCAAGCGTTATGCCCATCGGTTGATGACTGAAATAAATACCATCATTTTCGATTGATATGTTTTTATAATTCACAAGTTTCAGCGTTTCGTTGATCTCATCGCTGGTTGGCGGTGATCCGGCGCGTATCCGGGTCATCCACAAGTCTATGACTGGCAAAACCGTGATATCAAACGATCCGTTGCTCAGTTCTGAGCATTTGTGGGATTTACCGATGACATAGTATAGTTCCGGAGATGCATTCACGATAAAACCGTTTTCGTTTAGTTCTGCAACCTCGCTGCCATTTGTGGTATGGCTCATCAGATGCTCGATTCCATACACCTCTGCAAAAGCGCAGTTGATGGCAGATTCTGCCTCTGGCACATCCGGGTGCATAACCGTGATGGCCACGTCGGTGTTCATCACGACCCGTGTACGCTCTACATGCCCCATAGATGGGATTTCTGCACATCCGGATACCAGCAGTGCGATTGAAAGAATTAAAACAACCCGGATGATTCTTTTGTCCATTTTAATTTAGTAGCAGTGTCCACGTGATAAACCAGAGCACCAGGGTCATGAAAGCGATGTAAAACCAGTCCTTCCAATTAAAATGAGCCACATCCATCCCGAGTTGCATGTAAATTGGTTTCTGTATGTAGAATGCCAACAACAGCAGCAAATATGAAAAATTCTCCGGTCTTTCGGTCGTCGGAGCCAGTAAATAAAAGCATATTACGCCGGAT
>JAUVEF010000180.1 GCA_030594905.1 Methanosarcinales archaeon | reverse complement strand
ATGCTCAAACTGCGGATATACGCTGGAGGCGGACGTGCCGCCGGAACAGTGTCCATCGTGCGGCGAGAAATGTGATTTTATCGATGTTAGCTGCTACATTCCGGAATGCGATACCACCAGCGGCGGGGTCGATAAGAGATTGTAAGTGACTGTGAAGGAAATAGGAGGTATATAACAATGGGAAAAGAGATTGTAGAGAACATAAGCAAGAAGATCGGGTTCACCCCTGATATCATGAAGACGATTGGAGAGATCGATCCATCCTTCCTCAGGATGTATAAAAAGTGCGATGAAGGCATACTGAAGGACGGTGCGCTCTCTGTTAAGGTAAAGACGCTGATGGCGCTCGCCTCGGTTGCAGCGCAGCGGTGTGAGCCCTGTGTGGAATCACAGATGCGAAACGCAATCAACAACGGAGCAACAAAAGAGGAGATCATAGAGACGCTTGAGGTCGTGTTCATGACGTCAGGTGCCCCTGGTGTTGCGATGTTTCGGAATGCGCTGAAACAACTGAAATGACTGAATAGGACGATGTGATGAGTATGGACGAAACCACAACAGAACAGACACAAGCACGCCCGATGCTTCATCTGGGAGAGACCGCCCCCGACTTTGAGGCTGTGACCACTCACGGACCAATAAAACTCTCTGACTATAAGGGAGAATGGGTGATCCTCTTCTCGCATCCGGCAGACTTCACGCCGGTCTGCACAACAGAGTTCATGGGTTTTGCGAGGATGTTTCCAGAACTTGAGAAGCGCGGTGTGAAGCTGATCGGACTCAGCGTTGACAGCGTCCACTCGCACATCGCATGGGTGCGGAACATCGAAGAGAAGATGGGAGTTTCGATCCCATTTCCGGTGATTGCAGACCTTAACATGAATGTCGGGACTCTGTATGGCATGATCCATCCGGGACAGAGTGCAACCGCTGCTGTGCGGTGCGTTTTTGTGATCGATCCCGACCAGATCCTGCGGGCGATGATCTACTACCCGCTCTCGACAGGACGGAATATGGATGAGATCCTGCGACTCGTCGATGCCCTGCAGGCGGCAGACAAGTACGGGATCGCAACGCCTGCCGACTGGAGACCTGGAGATCAGGCGATTGTGCCGCCGCCTGCAACAACGGAAGAGGCAGAAAAGCGGCTTAATGAAGGTTATGACTGCAAAGACTGGTATTTCTGCAAGAGGACCATCTAAACAAAGGAGGTGAGATTAAAATGGCTGAATATAGGTGCAAGAACTGTGGATACGTTACCGACGCTGATGCGGCGCCGGAGGAGTGCGTGGTTTGCAAGCACAAGGACTCGTTTGAGAAGATAAAGGATTGATACTTCTTCGAGAGGAGGTTGGGATCTATAGCCCAACTCCACTCTCCATTTTTACAGACGCTATTATAACATTCTCAAAGATGGTAAATCATGCTGGCGCAACCCCTATCTCAGAGAGCCATTTCGCGATCTTTCCTGTATATGACTTGCCCATCTCCTTGTGATAGACATTCATAAGTTCGGGTTTCTCACTCAGGATATTCTTTTTCGTGAACCGGTGCATCCAGAGACGTAACAACTCCGAACCTCCTTTTTGACTGCTGGTATTCAGCCTGAGTAGATTTTACAAATAGAATTCATACTTTGCAATGATCATCTTTATGGGACGCTGCACACCGACACCTTTACAAAAAGAATATACAGAACAAAAGAACATCTTCGGAGTGTGTGGCATTGCATGGGCGCCACATACAAAAACTCCAACAAAGATGGTTGAAGGAGGTGTAAGTAATGGCTGAATATCGATGTACGAACTGCGGATACGTGACCGTTGCTGATGCAGCGCCGGATGAGTGCCCGGTCTGCAAGCATAAAGACTCGTTTGAGAATATCAAGGAATGATCAAACATGATAGAAATAGAAAACCTGAACCTCGAGGTTGATGGGCGACCCGTACTCAAAGGTCTTGACCTTATAATCGAGAAGGGCGAGTGTCATGTCTTGCTCGGTCCAAACGGCTCCGGAAAGACGTCGCTCTTGCTTGGTATACTCGGGTTTCCGAGATACAGGGTGACCGGTGGCAGGATCGTCTTCAATGGTGTGGATATTACCAATCTAACGACGGCTGAGCGCGTGAAACTCGGGATGGGGATTGCGTTTCAGAACCCGCCGGTTATACGCGGTATCCGGCTTGGGGAGATGGTGAACCTTTGCCGTGGCGATAAATCCAGTGAGATCACCGATGAGACCCGTGTTCTTGCAAAAGAACTACATTTCACAGAGGAATTCCTGGAGCGGGACGTGAACGCCGGGTTCTCAGGTGGTGAGATCAAACGGTCAGAGATACTGCAATTAATTGCGCAGAACCCGGATTTCGTGATGCTGGATGAGCCTGATTCTGGCGTTGATATCGAGAACATGGAGTTGATCGGCGGTATGATTGGTAAACTCCTGCACAGGCGAGAGCGTCCGAGCAGACGGATCGCATCAGGGCTTATAATCACGCATCTTGCAACGATTACTGACTATGTAGATGTGGACTGGGCGCATGTGATGCTTGGCGGCAGGATCGGGTGCTCGGGAAAGCCGGATCAGATCATCAGGCAGGTAACGGAAGGAGGCTACGAGAAATGCATAAAAGAGTGCCAGATGTTGTGAATCCGGTTACTGCATGGGCGAGGTAGTCTATCGTGTCGCGCAGGCGGTATCTAAGATCATTCCAATTGAGAACACGTGGAAAGCCACGGGACGGATTTCTGGTGGTAAGAGAATGGTTAAGAGAAGGGGTGAGAAAAAAGGATGTACAGACGAGGTTGTTTGAATGATAAAAAATCTGGAGATTAAGAACTTCAAGTCGATAAAGCATCTGGAACTCGACTGCAAAAAGATAAACCTGTTCATAGGTGAGCCGAACACGGGAAAATCAAACATTCTGGAAGCGCTTGGAATTTTATCATTTAACCCCCAAACAAAACTTGAGGACATTGTCAGATTTGAGCGTATGAGCAATCTGTTTTACGACGAAAATCTGGATGATGAGATAAAAATAAGGGCAGATGAAGGGATCTTTGGGATGTGTTTCGAGCAAGGACTTTTCAAGGGAGATTACCACGAGAATGACCTAAGACGGTTTAATTTTAATTACGACTATGGTGGTCGTCACGACGCAGGATCCTTGGGAGATTTATCTCCGATTAAGTTTTACAAATTTACCGTAAGACGAGATTTTCCAGAAAACGAGTCGGATTCTCTCTTGCCTCCTTTTGGAGCTAATTTGCTTTCAGTTCTCATGACCAACAAGGACTTGAAGAAAAT
>JAUVEF010000063.1 GCA_030594905.1 Methanosarcinales archaeon | reverse complement strand
CATCTATAATTTGATCGCGCCAACCGCAGCTTGCAGAATCATGAGCGCATCTGCGGATGTGAGTTCACCATCGCCGTTCATGTCACCCCACATCCGCCCTCGCCCATGAGAATCTGTCCAGTATCCTGATGGCGTGCTGTTATCCCGATCTAAAATGTCAATTACCCCATCGCTGTCAGAATCTGTTATGTTAATGTGCGTGTCCGAACCGGAACATGAAAGGGTATATGTAATCTCAAGTTTTGGACATAGCTCTTCGCTGTAGTGCTCTTTTGAATTAAACGATAGATGTTCATAGCCATATTCGGTTCTTTCCGATTTAAGCATGATCGAAATGTTGTTGTTGATCGAATCTTGGATGCTTCCTGTAGTATCCCACGAATACCAAGTGTCATCGTGTACAACGAAAACTGTAGCTATAGGAGTGGAATCTGCTGTTGGGGGGCTATTCCACGTTATTGCATCTTCGCTCCATGAATTGGAACACTGATACGCGCCAACACTCACACTTTGTCCATAAATACTAGAATACAATCTCAAATTTGCAGATGTGATGGTAGTTGTGATATTTGGCTCTACCGGTATCTGTGATAAGTCGAACTTGAGATAACTTCTTTCATATTGATTGGTGAATGCGTTAGACTTCCATACATCAGTGTCCACATAGAGAGAACTTGTGCCACCGTAGTTGGTTGTCGGGTTTTCAGAGTCTATATATGCATCATCAGTCGGGCAAAGTACAACCTGGTAAGTCTCTGCTGCGCAAACGCTGCACAGCGCTAAAATCAATAGTAAGATACTGATAATTGTTTTCATATTCGCTCACCTGTTTTTTGATCAATTCAGCGCGTTCTGGGGTCAGTTTTTCAGAACACAATACTGCCTTTTGATACGAGATATAAAAGTGTTTAGCCTCTTCGCTATTTCATGTGGGTAGTTGGAAACCAAGGTGACCCGACCGGAGTGAGTCATGGTGATGAAATTCGTTATTATTTTATATAGATAATTAACCACAGAGATCACAGAGTGTTCCTATTGGCCATCACTCGCAAATCCCATCTTAAAATAGGCTATATCTCTCTGTGACTCGCTGTGTCATCTGTGGTTTTATTTTCCATGTTTTATTCCATGATAGCTCTTCTGCACCGATGCCCAATTTAGCAGAATGGGTGCTCGTGTTACTCATACAAAACAGCACTGCACTAGTTTGTGTACATTCGGTGGGAATAGAAGTCCTTACAATCTTGCACGGTTTCATGTGCGTGTTCATCGCTTTAACACCGTGAAGAAAAACGTTTGATCATGAATACCGGATTTTATCAGGAATTACATGAATAAGGATGCTTAAAAACCTGAATTACTGATTTTATCGGGACATCTGATTAGGTGAGGCTGGAATGCCCGAAGAAACGGGAATGTTAATTTGACATCGCCCAACCTGGCACGCTCTTTGATCGCAAACCCTTTATACTGGGGTGCATACTATCAGTGCAATTATTTGTGATCAAAGGAGGGAAAATAACGTGAATGTGAACAAATTACGGAATATTATTACGGCATTGATAGTTGCTACAACGCTGGTGGGATTGTTGCCCGGCGTTATGGCAGATCCGGACAATGTGACAAATGCGCCAGCTTTATCAGATGGAATGGGCATCTCTGAAGATAGGGGATTAAGTCACACCGATCCGAATGCAAGTATGGCTTACCAGGCGGTCGATTATTACTATGTGCCGCTTGTGATGGCGTTTGATGCAACCTCTCCGGAATGCTCGTTTACACATGGTATCACAGCAGGAGACTTCAACGGAGATGGCATGGATGATGTAGTATTATTCAATGGGACGTATAACTCAATCACTTATACATATACATTTGAGTATGTATTGGCAGTAAATGGGTGTAATGGTACTGAATTATGGGGTCAGAGAATCGTTTATAGTACCGGGTCGCTCGATGATCTTCCAGCGCGTCTCGCGGGCGATCTTGATCACGACGGTATGGACGACGTGATCGTGAATTCGCGGAGTTACGACCCGGTCGCAGGTGACTGCACAGCAAGCGTGCATGTCAGGCGAGGCTACGACGGCGACCTGTTCTGGAGCCAGAGCGTTACCCGCAAAGGCACGTATAGTGCAGGTATGTGGGCATACCCGTGTTGCGATCTCAATTATGATGGCATTGACGATGTGATCGTGGTATTGGAGAGTTATGACTCAGCCGTTGATGAATACACGGTCGGTGTGCGTGCCATTCGAGGCTACGATGGAGATGAGTTCTGGAACCAGAGTGTTACAGGCGATGGTTGGTATGGTGCTTATATATGGGCGTACCCGTATGGCGATTTTGATTATGATGGTGGCAGTACCGTCATTGTGAATTCGCAGAGTTACGATTCAGCCACTGGCGAAAAAACCGCAACTGCACACGTCAAGCGAGGATATGATGGGGCGGAGTTATGGAATCAGAGTGTCGCAGGCACCGATGTATCAATATGGGTGTACCCGTGCGAGGATCTCGATTGTGACAACAGAGGTGACGTGATCGTGGATTTACAGAGTTATGATTCAGCCACGGATGAGAATGCCGTGCGCATATCTGCAAGAAGGGGCTACAATGGGGCAGAGTTATGGAACCAGAGTGTCGCAGGTGTTGGTTGGGATAGTGCTGGTATGTGGGTTGAACTGCGCAGCAATCTTGATTCGGACAACACAAGTGATGCGATCGTGAATTTACATAGTTATGACTCAGCCGCTGATGAATACACGGTCGGTGTGCGTGCCGTACGAGGCCACGACGGAGAGGAGTTCTGGAACAAGAGCGTCACAGGCGATGGTTGGGATGGTGCATATATATGGGCTCACCCGTACAGCGATCTCGATTCCGATAACCGGGATGATGTGCTTGTGAATTTACAGAGTTACGATTCATCCACGGGTGAGCAGACCGCAAGCGTGCACGCCATCCGGGGCTACGACGGATATGCACTCTGGAACCGGAGCGTTACAGGCGATGGTTGGGATGGTGCAGATATGTGGATTCACCAGTGCGACGATCTCAATTCCGATGGTGTTTGTGATGTGATCATAGAATCATGGAGTTATGACTCAGTTGCAGATAAATACACTGCCAACACGGACGCCATACGAGGCTACGACGGAGAGGAGTTCTGGAACAGGAATATCACCGGCGACGACGAGTATAATGACGAGTATGCTGCGTGCATCATGTGGGTTGAATCGAATCACGATTTTGATTCTGATGGCAAGGATGATGCAATCGTGAATTCGTTGAGTTACAATTCAGCCACAGGTGAAAAAACCGCTGGCATGTGCGCTATACGAGGCTACGATGGAGAGGAGTTCTGGAACAAGAGTGTCACAGGTATAAATGTGGCGATGTGGGCTTACTCCTATCAGGACCTTAATGGCGACAACAATGATGATGCGATTGTGCATTCACAGAGTTATGACCTGGCCGCGGATGAATATACTGCCAGCGTGCGTGCCGTACGAGGCTACGACGGAGCGGAATTCTGGAACAAGAGCGTCACAGGCAAAGATGTGTGGATGGAGACTGATTACCGTAATCCATGTCATTATCAGTCCAATCAAGACTTTGATCGTGACAACCTGGAGGATATGCTACTGAGCGCAGGAATATCTGTCGATGACGCACACATCCCCACCACCGTATGCGCGGTGAAGGGCGATTGTGGAACATCTCTCTGGTGCAACTTAGCATCACCAGGGACCGAACCCCCGGCAGCACCATCTGTGACCGGTGACTTGAACTATGACGGCGAACTAACGCCTGCGGATGCGATTATCGCACTCGATAGCATTGTCAGCGGCGATTGCAACGAATATGCGGACGTGAACAACGATGGCATGGTGGACTCACTGGATACGTTGATGATTCTGCAGGCAGCAGCAGGTTCGACTACGATATGATGAAGTAATCAAACGATTCGCCGGAAACAGCAGTGCCCCATGGAATCACCGTACCTGCTCAAGTGAGGTGCATTCCACAGTGACAAAATTGGTGTCATGCATCGGTGGTATCCACGGGCACTGTCGCAAAGGTGCTGTCGCCGACTTGATGTTACCATTCTCCAGTCAGAACACCTCACCCACTCCTGCCTGGGCGCGTCCACCGGATTTATCTTTGCCGCAGACCGGTCGGTCAGGAATCCCGCAAAAACCCCGATAGAAAACGAGAAGAGAGGCGCGAAGACTGTAATCTCTCGCGAAATCCGCGCATGTAAGAGACCAAACCCCCCTGCCCTTCAGATTATCTCCACCGCGAGCGCCATCCCGAAACCGAGCACGATCCCGATCAAACCTTTATATAAAATAGAATCACAAATAAATGCGATGTCTCCATTTATCGCATTTTTCGCAAGTATCGTTCTGATACATGTATTATCAGTCCGTATGCGGATACATCCATTTCTCTCCCTGGTTTCATCTGCTTTTGTTTACGGGATACTCTGTGGAATGGATTGCCATTCAATCATCGCGCATATCACCTCAGGTCTTGGAAATATCTTTTCCATACTCTGCATCGTTGTATTCTCTGGTGTTGCTATTGCAGAGTTCTCAAAGAGAACAAACGGCATCGAAACGATCATAAACGATATTTTAAGAATCTCCAAAAGAAAGTATTCTTTTATACCTATTTTTTCTGGTTATTTATTGTCTATTCCCATAATGTGTTGCATAACCGCGTATGTTGTTTTAAATCCGGTCATAGAGGGTCTCGCACTGAAAGTAGATACATCGGAAAAGAAATTTCTATATATGCTTGCCGTTGGAACCGTGATATCGTATAATCTGATATATCCATCACCGGTTATCCTTGTAATCACAGATACGCTTGACATAGATCCATTGGACACATTAACCGTGAGTATTCCCCTATCTGTACTTCTTTTGGTTATTTCTTATTATTATATGCGAACAAAGATTGAAATCACACCAGAAAAAGTCCGATCATCACTCAGATCATCCACAGAAGCATGGAGCCCGATTTTAATCCCGATATCACTGATTTTACTGGGTCTTATTTCCGACATTCAGATTCTAAAGTTTCTTGGCGATGTCAATGTTGCCCTACTCGTGGGCGTAGCGATCTCACTGATAATCGCAAATAGACACCTATCTGCAGATGTGATAAGCGCTACCCTGAAGAGTTCATCAGGCAGAGCAGGCAGGATACTTCTCGATCTGTGTGGCGCAGGCGCGCTCGGTAGCATCATCGCACACAGCGATTTTTCAAGTGGTGTGCTTGGATTGCTCGGCAGCAGTTCGGTTCCGGTCATGTTATTTCCATTCCTGGTTGCGATGTGCATTCAGACCGCACAGGGTTCAAGGGTTGTCACAGCAATCGTTACCGCAGGCATCGTGGAGGATCTTGCTTGCATGCAGACGGTGTTTATGATCTGTGCTGGAACATTCATCTTCTCTTATGTGAGTGACCCGTATTTTTGGCTGGTCAAACAGGATTCGAGTATGAAAGACAACCTGAAGTACTATACCCTGCCGCTGGCACTGGCAGGTGCTGTTGTTTTGGTGTGTGCCATTTTATTTCTATGATGGATCGCCAATAGCAACCTCCCGGTAACTGATATTACCATTCTCCGGTTATAACACCCCACTCACCCACCCACTCACTCATGCCGCAGCGCGTCCACAGGATTCATCTTTGCAGCCGACCTTGCCGGCAGGAATCCCGCGAGAACCCCGATTCCAAATGAGAAGAGAAGTGCAAACAACGTAAGCTCCCATGATACCCACGCGTGCAGGAGACCAACCCCCATCCCCTTTCCGATCATCTCCACTAAGATTGCCATCCCGAACCCAAGCACGATCCCGATCAAACCACCGAAGACACCGATCAGACCGGATTCGACGAGGAACAGTGTTAGGATCGTGTTGTTCTCTGCCCCGAGTGCTTTGTATATCCCGATCTCACGTGGTCGCTCCGTAACAGAGGTGTACATTGTGTTCATGATCCCGACACCTCCGACGAGAAGCGAAATTGCACCGATCCCAACCAAGACTGCTGAGACTGCTGAAAGTATTCCACCAACCGTCTCTGAGAGTTGTGCCGCGGTCATGACTGTGAAATCCTCCTCACCTCGCAACTTCTCAAGCCGATCCCGGATGCGCTCTGCAACATCCTCAGGATCGGCGCCCTCTTTCACCTTCACAAAGAAGAAGTCGTATTCACCGCTCACGTCAAAGAGCTGCTCTGCATCATCGAGACTCATGCTGATCGTCGTGTCATCATCCCGGTTCCCGATCTCCTCCATGATCCCGATGACCTTGAATCCCTGCTCCTTGATCTCGATCTTGTCGCCGATCTTGACCTCTTTGTAGCTATCCCCGACCTTAAAAGTCTTGTACGCAGTCCAGTATCCGATCGTTATCTTATGAGTATCCTTATCCTCCAGAGCCCTCCCTGATTCGATTTCATACCCCTGAACATCAAAATATGCTTCCTCTGCAATCGACGGCACCATGCCGACAACCGGTGCCACCGCATCGATATCCTTGTAGGTCACGATCGAGGTCCGATAGACCATGTAACAGTTCGCATCGACCCCACGCACCTTCTCAACAGCCCTTGCGTCCCGGTCTGTGAAGTATGTCGATGCGGCAGCCGGGCCAAAACCACCGCCTGGCGGCATCGGCATTATTAT
>JAUVEF010000082.1 GCA_030594905.1 Methanosarcinales archaeon | reverse complement strand
ATGGGTGTCACGATGCACCTCATAATCGCAGTCGGGCTGATCTATTTTGGAATCCACACAAAGAGGCAGTGGCTGTCTCATGGGTGCGATCTTTCGAGAAAAACGTTTCTCTGGCTTTCAATACCATGCCCGGTCTGCCTGACCGCAACGTTCCTTGCATGTACTGTTCTTGCAGGTGCAATCGATCGAAGCAACATTATGATCGGCGCAATCATAGGATTAGTATTCTTTGCAGGAATCATCGCAGCATCGTTCTCTGTTTCATTCCTTGCAAAGCGATTCGACAGCAAGGATCCTTCCGCGCTCGGAACAACGATGATTCTCTTTGGGCTATTCTACTTGCTCTCGCCGCTCGTGATCCCTGCGTACATGCAGGCGCAGACGATACCCATCTCATCTGTTTCCGTGAATCTGGGCGAGACTGCACTCTCGTTTGCGCTGATGGCATCGCTTGGCATTATTGGGTTTGTGGGATCCAGGCGCAGACGATCTAAGGGTTTGGAGAGTTAAAGCGGAGGAACAATGGATATATCTTCAGGAATATTCGGAACAATGTTCATGATCTCAAGTTCGCTGCTCTACCCCGTGGTCCTCGTATTGCTTGGACTGATTGCGTGGTCGTTTATCTCGGTTGGGCAGTTCGTATCAGAGTACACCGCAAGAAGCCGGGATTCAAGCAGGCTCAAGGAAAATTGCAGGGATGCGAAGATGAAGATCGAAAAAGGAGATCTGAACGGTGCCGCATCAGCTCTCACAAGCAGCGGATCAAACGACCTATTACAGAGGTTCACAAAAGACATTTCGGAGATTCTTGACTTGGAAAATTTCCCGGTTGAGGCAGAGAAGCTGCTTCAGGACTACGAACTGACAATCTCGGGTGAACTGATGCAGTCAAGACTGGTGTCGCGGGTCGGTCCGATGCTGGGGCTTATGGGGACACTGATCCCAATGGGTCCTGCACTGATCGGCTTATCATCGGGAAACATCCAGCAACTTGCTGAAAATCTTGTTATCGCATTCGCAACGACGGTTCTCGGTCTTCTGGCTGGTGGGGTGGCTTACAGCATCCTCTTAATCAAGAAGAAGTGGTACACGCAGGACTTAAGCGACATGGAGTATGTTGTGGAGGTCTTGAAATGAGGAAGGTCCGGCGGCGCATCATTCTTGACGACGATGAGGAGGATCCGCTGGGTGGTGTTGCAAACCTCTTCGATGCTGCGATGGTCTTTGCAGTCGCACTCCTTGTTGCGCTTGTTGTCTCCTATAACGTGCCGGAACTCCTTGACGCTGATGCAAGCGTCACGATCGTCAAGAACCCAGGAGACCCGAATATGCAGGTCATAATCAAGGATAAGGAGACAATAAAGGTGATGAACATGACCGAGCAGATCATGGGCGGTCAGGGAAGCAAGATCGGGACTGCATACCGGCTGGAGACCGGAGAGGTCATCTATATGCCTGAAAATGAGCCGGGCGAGAATGGTGTATTGGAATCGGAACCCGTGCACCACCCGGACGGTGGCTAATCGTGCGTGTGTAGTCAACCCAAGCGTCGCCCGCATCATCCGGAGCTGCCCGGGATCCATCGCAGAACATGGCGATCAGAGCGCTTAATAAGTATTGCGCATGAATATGAACATAAGACTGAAAGGGATGATGAAATATGGGAAAAAGAACTATATCCTGCTTGATGGCGGTAGTAACAATTGCAGCGGTTGTGATATTTGCCGGATGCGTGGAAGAAGACCATGTGGAGGTGGATCAAGTGAGAACATACGCAGGTCCGATCACTGAAAACATCCTATTAGGTATGAGCGAGAATAATTATTCCAAATATTCCAGTCATTTTGATCAAACCATGAAGAATGCTATGAATGAGGCTGTTTTCAACGAGACTAATATTTTGATCTGGTCAAAGATCGGGGATTACATATCAAAGGAATTCTGGAAAGTGGAGAGTGAAAACCAGTACACGGTTGTTCACTACAATGCAAGATTCACCGACGAGCCTGAAGATGTTATCGTCAGGGTGGTCTTCCAGGAGATCATGGACGAGATGAAAGTGTCAGGGTTGTGGTTAGACTCACCTAAATTGCGGGAGAAATAAGACCTGAACCGTACTGGCAAAGAAATGTCTTGCCCCACAGATGCTTAAACTTGTAAATCTACGATTTAGCAGTTAAAACTGAACGATATCCTCTGAAAGGGGATTACGCACTCCGGATCGGCTTCTTGACCGGATGATTCATCCATGCCGACAATTGACAATGGTTGGGTGTTCGCAGATAGACTCATGATCTTCGATCGGTTCATCTCGATCAAATCTGACAGTTCATTCATTTTTCTGATGATTAATCGAAACGCGCGCCACGAAGTTAAGATATATAAAATATTAAGAACAAATCCGGCGTCTAATACTTTTGTAACTTTATTTCGTGGAAAGCTTTTTGTTTTATGGGCACAATGTTCGGACAGTTGTCTGGTGTAGAAGGCGATAATACGATCGCCTGCATACCGACACACACAGACTATGGATCGGAGGCACAAAACTATGATGAAAAGAACAACCATTGCTGCAATTGCAGCAATCTTGACTGTTACACTGGTATTTTATGCAACTGCATCAACCGGGGGTGGTGGATCGTCGGACCCACAATTTGAAGCAACGATACCAACATTGATTGCCGAACAGTATCCCGCGGAGTGGCAAAATAGTATCAGGGCGCACGAGTCAACGGATTCAAGCGTGGGGGCTGAACTGGCAAAAAAGATGGAAGAGAGCAAGTCTGGTGATAAAATAGGCGTGATAGTACTGTTGAAACCCAAAACGCGCACGGCATCACTCGCGAGCCAGAAATGCGTTGTTGGCGTACTTCAAGAACGCGATATGGATGTAGAGCATCAGTATCATATTATTAATGGTATATCGGCAAAGATACCCGCCGAATCAATCAAAAAGGTCGCAGATCTTCCGGATGTTGAAGGTGTGTACCTTGACCGTGAGATTCATCTGATATATCCGATAAAGTCTGAAGAGCCAGCGCAGGCAGGCTCCGTAGAATTGGCGACAGAGAGCGGAGAAGGAACCGAAGAACAAGTGTGGGATCAGGGGATCGATGGAAGCGGCATAGTTGTCGCAGTCATTGACACCGGGATTGATAAGAATCACCCCGATCTCTATGGCAAGGTCATAGCCGAGAAGAACTTTGTGGATGACGACATGACTGCAGATGACCGGAATGGGCATGGAACGCATTGCGCGGGTACAATCGCCGGAACCGGGGAAGCATCGAGCGGGATGTATAAAGGAGTCGCTCCCGGAGCCCTGCTCATGAATGCACGGATTCTGGATAGTGAAGGGAATGGGGAGCTATCCGATATGATTGCCGGTATCGAATGGGCGGTTGATAACGGAGCAGACGTGATCAGCATAAGTGTGGGGTTTTCTAATTCCGGCAATGTCCAGTCCAAGCTAGAGTGCATGACTGTTGATGCGGCAATGGATGCTGGAGTTGTTGTCTGCGTTGCAGCAGGAAACTCGGGGTGATCAAGATGAAGACAAAAGCAAACAAACTGGTCATGATCGGTCTTCTGGCAGCGATGCTGATCTTAACATCCGGTTGCATCGATTCCGGCATCGATTCGCCCGGTGATGCGGTCAAACCGATAACGGTCGGCGCGTCAGATCAATACGGACGCGTAGCCGAGTTCAGCAGTTCAGGTCCCACCAGTGATGGAAGGACAAAACCAACGCTCGTAGCACCTGGTGTGGACATTATATCATGCAGGGCATGGGATACTACGAGGGGCGAGCCAGTGGATGACTATTATGTCACGGTAAGCGGCACAAGCATGTCGACACCACACACAGCGGGCGCAGCCGCACTACTACTCCAGGCAAACCCGGATTTGACGCCGGCAGGGGTGAAAGCTGCCCTGACAACAACCGCCGTCAAATTGGACAACACGAAGGGGCATGAATACGAGGAATTCTATCAGGGGACCGGAAAAATCGATGCGTACCAGGCATATCTTGCAGTCAACGATGATCCGCTGGCGCTGGCGGGCATCGTTCCTGACCAGTGGATCGCTGGCGTATGGACATACACCGGGCTTGCGTACGGGGCAGACCGACCCACCAAGAAGGTGTACGCAGTTTCGCCGGGCTGTGAAGACTTTGCAAATTTTGTCTTCGCAACAGACCGGGAACTGTCAGGGGTGACGATCACTACAAACGGCACTGCCGGAGACTGGATAATCGTCCAGCCGCTTCCTGACTCGATCCCGGCAAACGGCCAGGAGACGTGTTATGCCACGCTGACCGTGCCAGATGGAACCACTTCCGGAATGTATACCGGAAATATAACGATAAGCGGAGATGAGGGGGCTGTTCTCACAGTGCCAGTGACTGTGAATATCGCTCAGTCCGTGGAGATAGTAGGTGGAATGGGTGCGTTCAATGGTTCACTTGACGATTGCGAATGGGAATACTTCTATTTTGACGTCCCGGCAAGTACCGAGCGGCTTGAAGTGGTTCTGAAGGATTGTACTGACAATCCCGATCTCATTCTCTTTACCCCGAGACACGAATGTATTGTGTCGCAATCAAAGCTGCAGACCGATGCCAATACCGATACTGGGGTTGTAGAGAATCCGTCTGCGGGCAGATGGATGGCGATCGTTTATGGTGACGATATCTCAGAAAACACCATGTTCAATGGCACGATCACGATCTACAAAATGACGTGCACACCACCCCGATGGAATCCCGGAGTCCTGAAACCGGGTGACATGATGTCTCAGTCATTCTCTGTCGCAAACGACGGCATCAGACTCTCGAACGCCTCGCTTGACGCAATCATGCTCAACATCACTGAAGCCCACCGATTCAAAGGCTCGATTATGGAACAAGGAAATGTTTCTGAGTACTTTACGGTTCCTTCCGGTCTGGATCAGTTTGAATTGACTGTGAAATGTGACGACGTGGATGGCATGTTATATCTTGAGCTACGCGATCCAAGTGGGAGGTACGCAGGTTACGCGCAACTGGAGTCCGGTGTCACAAGGCTCCGCTTGACCAAACCTGCCCCTGGGAGATGGAAAATCACAACGTACTGCGGGTATCTGCCCTGGCATACCGAGTCCGTATCATTCAGAGGGGCGGTTGACTTCTACCGGCATGAATCCTGCGATTGGATCAGTTTCGACAACGATACCATGGGCACACTACCATCTGGAAGCGGTGCCAATTTCACCGCAACGGTGAGAGTGCCAGACTCTGTTGAACCGGGAGATTACGTTGCAGCAATAGAGATATCCTCGGATCAGGAGACGTTTGACCTCCCTGTAAGTTTCGTTGTTCAGACGCCACTCTTCAGTGGAATCGGTCCGGATCATGGGAACGATACCGATGGCGACGGTCTGCATGACTACCTGACAGTGAATGTCAGTATGAATTCCGGAATTTCGGGCGAGTATCAGTTGAGAGGGCGGCTGGAAGATAGGACTGGCAACTATATATGGGCAGAGACTATCATAGAGGCAACCGGCGCAGATCAGACGGTTCAGATCAATTTTGAAGGCACGAGCATCTGGAAGAACAGAATCAACGACACATACAACATATATCTCTATATGTACAGTCGTAGAGGGGATCTGCTCGATCGCAGTAACTATACCACGGTTCATTATAATTACACGGAGTTTCAGCCACTGCCCGCGATATTTACCGATGTTTATTCGGACAATGGCGCAGACACTGA
>JAUVEF010000068.1 GCA_030594905.1 Methanosarcinales archaeon | reverse complement strand
ACAGGAATATTAACCTGTTTCCCTTTTGGCGTACTCGAATTGCGGTACGTCTTAGGACCGACTAACCCTCGGCTGACGAACATTGCCGAGGAAACCTAGCCCCTTCGGCGGTTAGGATTCTCACCTAACTTTGCTGCTACTATTACCAAGATTTTCGTTCCTGCATGGTCCACAGGACTTCACAGCCCTGCTTCTACCCAAACAGGACGCCTTCCTACAAGATTATCTTTCGATACTCCGTGGTATCGGTGGTCGGCTTGAGCCCCGTCCATTTTCGGGGCCCCAAACCTCGACTGGTGAGCTGTTACGCACTCCTTAGAGGGTAGCTGCTTCTAAGCTAACCTTCCAGTTGTCTATGGCCTGAGACGCCCTTTATTTTTAACACTTAGCCGACACTGGGGGACCTTAACCACGGTCAGGGTTGTCTCCCTCACGGACAACGAGCTTACCCCGTGCCCGGACTCCAATTTTCTACGATGAAAGCGGCTTCGGAGTTTGACAGAGGGGCGAGGGATTTCTCCCCCGACACCCCCAATCAGTGCTCTACACCGCTAACGATCTCAAATCAGGTCATGCTGCGACATGTTTCGGAAGGAACCAGATGATGCCGGGCTCGATTGGCCTTTCACCCCTATACGCAGGTCACGCGAACGATTTGCATATCAGTACCGCTATCGGTCCTCCACGCGGCTTTCGCCACGCTTCAACCTGCCCACGCATAGATCGCCCGGCTTCGGGTCGTATCCTAGTGACTCCAGGCACTTGTATACCTCGCGCCATGCCTTTGCAGGCTACGCGCGTGTCGCTTTCGCTTCGACTCCCGCTTTTAAAGCGTTAGTCTCGCCACCAAGATACACTCCTTGGCCCGTTCTTCAAAACGTATGATATGACACCGGCAACGTCGCCCGTACTACAGCCTCACGACTGCCTCCTTCGCGACGAAGTTCCTTTCATGCCATACCCCACTATCACCGTCTGGTTTCAAGCACTTTGCACCTCCATCTTTTGGATGCTTTTCAGTCTTCCCTCACGGTACTACTCTGCTATCGGTCTCAAGTTGTATTTAGTTTTGGAAGTTGATGTCTCCCAGATTTCCGCGGGATTTCCGACCCACGGTACTCGAGAAACAGATCAAATCCACCAGTTTACGTCTACGCGGCTATCACGCTCTGTAGCCCAACATTCCAGATGAGTTTGACTTTGCTGGTTTGGATTTATGTGACCTGCTCTCCAACACCACATTTCTCCATTCTTTCGAAGGGAGATTCGGTTTGAACTCTGCTGGTTTCACTCGCCGTTAATTAACAGCATCTCAATTGATTTCTTTTCCTACCCCTACTAAGATGTTTCAATTCGGGGCGTTCCCGATCCCGAAGGATCGATGTGGCTCTCACCACATCAAGAAGTCTCATTCGGAGATCCTCGGTTCAAAGGTTCCATGCACCTCGCCGAGGCTTATCGCAGCTTGGCACGTCCTTCATCAGCACTTGAGCCGAACTATCCACCAAACGGCATAATTACCAGAATCCGTCTTACTAATTCAGTAAGCGTCTGGGTCGCATGTATACATGGCTTCATCAAACAAGATGGGTTCATCTTGCTCTTCACCCTTCTATAGCAACGTTGGTTGCTATATGCATCTTAAATCACGTGGTGAAAACCACGTGGCATAACGAGTGTCTGCACAACATACGTTACGATGGTAGAAGATAAAGGTTTCGCTCCTGAAGCGATGCCAGATTTTTCGAGGATCGGAAATACCCTTCGACAATGCAAACTTACGCAGGCAAAACACTGGAAAAAATTGCGTTGTTATGTGAAAATCTGTCATATCAGCTGCACAAATAGCTATTGATTGCAGAAGGTCTTTCATACACGCTCCGCAGCTGAATTTACCGGTTTCACATGTTTCCCACTTCGTGTAGGGATGATTTTTCGTTCGCCACCGGTAAAATCGTGGTATAACTCGTTTCCAGCCTGCAGATGATCGAGAACCAGTGCCAGAGCAGCCACTTCAGAATGTGGCTGGTTGCCGACCGCGATATTCAGGTCGGCAAGGTCATAGAGACTTGCCGGCACTTTCTCTGCGCCGACGACGATCATGAGGTCGCGCCCCCCGATCTCAGCGATCGCGTCAGGTAAATTCAAGCCATACATCGTGAGATGTACGACCATACCACCGTTTTCCTTCCATTGTTTGATCTCTTTCTTCCAGTCAACGCCGACTCTCACAAAAAAATCCCCACCCCACCTGCAAACCACCTTATCAATACTCTCCTTGATCTTAGGGTCGTCCGCTGCAAGAAACATACCATCGGCGCCAAGCGCACGCGCCGTCATGCCCACGTGTGTAGTTATGCGCATATCCCGTGTCGGGCGGTGCCCGATCCGTAGTACAACAACCGTCATGATAGATCACCTCTTGATTGCCTGAACTGTGAAATATGAAATATAAAACCTGAAATGCACTCGAAATAGGCGCTGGAATGGGCGTCACGCCGAGGTTGGGATTCGAACCCAAGTGTTCCAAGGGAACAACGCGTCTCGAGCGCGTCGCGTTAGTCCGCTCTGCCACCTCGGCATTGTTGAGTGATGTGCAATGACGCAAGATATATATTACAGCGATGGCTCTATTTAATTGATGGGGTTCTTCATGCAGCGCGGGTGGATATTCTTGTGCATCGTTGTTGTCCTGCTAACTGTCGCGCAGGAACGAACCGGAGTTGCAGGCGCGCAGCCAGAATTGTTGATTAGTGCGCCCGGCGTTGCAACCGTCAATCAGTCGATCGAGGTTGCCGTGATATCATCCGGCGACCCGGTTCCCGGCGCGATCGTCTTCTTCACGTTCCGGAATAGCGATATACAGATCCAGCAGATGACCAACGAGTCCGGGGTCGCGACGTTCGCGCCTGATGATACCGGGAGATTGTATGTGCTTGCGCACAAGAGGGGTTTTATGGGCGCGGAGGTGGTGATGGATGTACGCGGCGCGCCAGAATGCGCGCCACCGGTCAATGAAACACCAGCCGCGCAGTCCACGGGCACAGATGCCAGGTCGCCCGGGTTCGGATGCGCCGTACCGATTATACTACTGATATACGCGATCAGAAATATCCTAAATCGCTAAAATACCAGTCGGGTACGGGTACCATGAGATTAATTGATCGCGGGACTGTGAGGGGTTTATTGCTTGTGCGAAGGCTCAAACGCAAAACCCCGGCTAAACCCGACTTCTCACTTCTTCAGATGCCCGATGATCGCACCCGTCATCTAGCTCATGCTCGCGCTTCCACCCGCTTCCACCAGCTTCCACCAGCTTCCACCAAGATCATGTGTTGTTGTGCCATCTGCAATCGTCTGCTCAGTTGCGCGGATGATCGTATCCACCCCGTCAGCCGCGCCGAGATACTGAAGCATCCGTGCGCCGGCTCAAACATCGCACAATCATCGCCTATGTTTGCAGAATAGACAAGACCGATGCTTCCGATAAGTCCTGCGCACTCCTCGCTTATGATATCCATAAAGAGGTTTGTTGAGACGAGCACTTTGTGATTGGATAGCTGCGGGTTCTTTACGAGTTGCTGCGCCATGTTGTCGATGTGGTATCCCCTGAGTCTATGCCACTGTACCCCTCCTGCTCCGCGTGGCGCGCAGTGTGTCCATGAATGCGCCGCAGGTCATCCTGAGGATGTTACTCTTGTGGATGCCAACAACCGTAAACCGTACCCCAGCCTCGCCTCTTCGCTTCCTCAAAGGCATATCTTGATATGTTCTCGCAGGCGCGTTTTGTGATTCTCCGGATCGCAAGGAACGTGTCGTCCCGTATCTCAATCTATTTTCAGAGATACATGCCCTCGGTTGCTTCTCTCAATGCAACGAAGTCCACATCGCCAAGTGGCGCCAGGTGCCCCCTCAAACGACTTGATCGGGCGCACATTCGCATAGAGATCATACCGCTGGCGAAGGCTCACTGCAACGCTCCTTAGTGCGCCAACAACTCCGGGTGTTGTGGTTGGTCCCCTGAAACATGCGTCAGTCTCATTTAGCACGTCCCATGTCTCGTCCGGAATCAAGGAGTCTCCACCGTGTTCTTTCCACCAGTCCTCACCGGCATCGCACGATGAACTCACTGTCAGGGTTCACCGCATTTATGACTCACATCATAGAGTCTACAAGTTCCGGTCCGGTGCCGTCGCCTCGAATAATTGCTGCTTTCTTCATGGTATCGTGTTAGCAGAAGTTATATATCCGATAAATGTGTTGTGTTGACGTGGAGGTTTTTTGTCATGAGCGAAACACTCAGAAAGTTGGGACTCATCGGGATCGGCGTGCTTGCGATTACCGAGGAGAAGATCAAACAGACTGTGGATGAACTAATCGAGAAAGGAGAGATGAATCGAGAGGAAGGGAAATCCCTTGTTCAGGAACTCCTGGCTGAGAAGAAGAAGCAGATGCAGGAACTCGGAGATACGATCTCAAATAGTGTGCAGAACGCAATCGACCGGTCAAAGATCGCAACGAAGGACGATGTCGCACGTATGGAGGACAAGATCGCAGAACTCGAAAAGACTATTCGGGAACTTTCCGAGAAGTGAGGTGATGGTATATGGATATTGAGGAAATAGCTAAGAAGGTGACGCTTACGGACCTGCGTCCGATCGCAAAGGAACATGGCATCAGGACGAGCTGTGTTGCGAAGATCGATATTGTGAGGCAGTTGCCGGAAGAGGTTCTGGAGGAACTCGCAAGGAAGTAAAGGGATTCGGGAGGGGTCTCTGGGGTTGACAGCCCCTGCAGGATGAAAGGGGTTTATGCAGATGGGTTGTTATGGCAAGTCATCCCGGAGATGATTGGTGGGGTCAACCATATTCCCATGAGTGAATTCAGTACGGTCCTGCGAACAGGATATTACCGATCAATCGTACTCCCGCCACGTTCTCCCGCACTTCGTGCACCTGAAAAATCTGGTCTCGCTCTCGTCTGCTGACCGCAATTGTCGCAGCCACCAGTAAGCGGTGTCGTTTCCGCATTCCTCGCACCGTGCATGTGTGGTCGGCAATCCAGTGTCTGATTGTCCTTCGAGAACTGCAATCGTCTTCTTTGCATGCCGTTCAACAGATAAAACGGATTTATCGTCTTGTTTATCCGTTGTAAATCCGCAGCGTCTGCACAGCAGTGCACCATCCTTCAACACCAGCATGGTGCCGCATTCCGGACAAAATTCCATGACACCCTCCTTTGCTTGCTTATATGATAAAGGTGTCTGGCGGGTTGGCAGTCCGACCCAACCATAACACTTAAGTATCTGGGAATTATACAAAACTGTCATCAAATAAATCAAATTATTAAAATTGCAGAGGACAGGTAATCATAATGGCATGGCAATTGAGTGTTGTTATCATTCTTTTCACCTTGGTTATGCTTGCATTGTACTTTCTGGCTTTCGTGCCGGGGGAATGCCGCAGAAAGAAGCGTGGATATACGGCAAGGCAGTTGATAAACGGGTACTGGCCCTACGTACTAGTAGCCGCCGCCGTGTATGGGCTGATGCAGGCGCAGTTTCCGATACAGCGGGAACTGAACCTGTTCGTGAACTATGACTGCACTCACTATATCGAATACATCGAAGGAGATGTGGTTGCGGTTTTCCAGAGCCATGCGTATCCCGTGCTCACGTATCTGATGACGTTTGTGTATCTGGTACTCTTCTCATCGGTTATGATCTTCACATTCCTAATACTTGCATACACAGAGCAGATGAGAGCGCTAAAATGGTTTTCTCTCGTGTTCGTACTCAATTATCTGATCGCGTTCCCGTTTTACCTGCTCTTCCCGGTCAAGGTCACAGGTTACGCACTGTCCGGCATCCAGCCGCTCATGTACGAACTGCATCCGATGATTTATGAAGGCATCACCACTGTGGACCCTCTCGACAACTGTTTCCCGAGTCTTCATGCAGCACTCGTCTTCAGCGCGCTGCTGGTCATCAACACAACCGATCTTCGCAGGTACACAGAATTCCTAACATTCGCATTCCTTACGATCGTCTTTGCCACGCTGTATCTCGGGGTGCACTGGATGACAGATGTTGTGGCTGGTATGATGCTCTCATTCATCACATTCTACATCGCAAGACACTATGGCGAGCCGATCCTCGAATATATGAATGCCGTTGCTATACAGTTTGAGAGGCTGATCGGTGTTGAGGAGACTGTTGTCTGCACCGCATGTGCATGCAATATCGCGGTCGTGCCGCATCTGCGATCTGTGAGATGCCCGCAATGCGGTGCGGTGATCGAGCACAGCGTACTGTGACCGCACTGACCACAACCTTATTAACCAGAGACTCGCCAGTTCCACTAATGAAGGCAATAAACGTACTCTTAATCACAATCATCGGCATCGCGCTTCTGATGGCTGGATGCGTCGATGATGAACTAACTTCCGAACAGCTTGAGC
>JAUVEF010000108.1 GCA_030594905.1 Methanosarcinales archaeon | reverse complement strand
TCTAACACTTCTTGTTGGAAGCATGGTTGTCATAACGATGATATACGTAAAATACAGCTTTTCAATGTATGTCTCGCTATTCGGAAAATTCGGAGTAACAATTACCGCAATCCATTATCTTTCCAGCATGATTGCAAAGATCATCACGATTCTGGTGGTGGTCGTTGGGTACTGATCTTTCAGCGTCAAATATCTTCCGTGCCCTCATCACACCCGTTGCACCCGACATCGCACAACTCGCATCTGGGTTCGCGCTCGACTCCACCCTCAGAATCCATGAGCCGTGTCGCGTAAGCGAGTACGGTTGCATTTGAGAGCGTGCCCGCGATCAAGACCGCATCGAAGATCTCCTCTTTTGATAGCCCGAGCTTCTCTGCGATGCGGGTATGCACTCGCAGGCAGTGATCACACCTGAGTGCAGCAGATACGCCTATCGAGATTAATTCGACCGTTTTCGGATCGAGACGCTTGAATTCCCTTATGATTGCGCTGTCGTAGAGTATCTTCGGGACAAGGAGTTCCGGCGTTTCCCGCAGGTACTGCAGGATATACGGAACCTCGCCATAGTACTTCTCGACTGCATCCAGCAACTCATCAACAACATCATCAGGATCCTGCTGCATGATCCTCTGTATCTTCTCGATGTCCATTGTGCCTCCTTGAGTCTCTTAGTCCAGACTTCTAAATGACAAAACCGGTCGTCGATTTTGGCAATATTCTTATCAACATATAATCCCTCACACGCGATGGCAGCACCGTTGCAATCTCGCCGAGTTTCACGCCCTCTTCAAACGTTATATTTTCGACAACTTTCTTACACCGGGAATATGGCAGTTTGACGCGAGCGCCCGTGAGCTGCAGCGTGATTGGCGAAGGAGAGAGCGAATCATTGATCTTTGGTATCTGTTCCTTGATCTCTTTCATGATGCGGGCTGGGTGCGTGGTTAGCGGGTCTTTCGAGATATCAAGCCGGATTTCATCAAGGATCGTGCCTGCAACCTCTGCCAGTTTATCAAGCGCACCAAGTTCGTTTTCGCCTCTCAACCGGTGTGCGATCCTGCCAAGCCCGCCAACATAAGCATCCGCGTACACCGGAACCACATCAAGCTCCGGAGTGCCTGTTGCGATGCATGGCATCTCAATGTCCTTATACAGAACGTATTTTTCATTTATGATGCAGTCCTCGAAGTTTCCGAACGTAAAGATTGCAAGATCGTGTTCCTCAGCGAGTGCACGCTCTTTTGACGATATTTGTGCGGTTCTTCGCCCAACGCCTCTCGCAAGCCCTATTAACGTCGTGTTTGCACCCTGTCTGCGCATATATTCTGCCACATCACACGCTTGGTGCGGAAGATGCTGGTACGCAAGTGTTGGCGAGATCACGATGATGTCGGTGCCTGCGAGCGGTGCTCTCGTGATCTTGGCGCGGAGTTCTTTCGCCAGATCCTCGACCATTGATATGTCCGCATGTGGGCAGAGCATCTGGATCATGACCTCGGTCTGCATGAAATTGGTCTGGATGACATATCCGCCGAGATCCTCGATTAATTCGATTACAAGATTGTGTTTGAAGACGCCACCTTCGTACAGGATCGGTTCAAGCATGATTGATCACCTCTTCACTCATGTCCTTCAATTGATTCATCATATCGTTCGCCTGGTCGATCCATTCGGGTTTTATAGCATCTTCTGATGCGACAAATAGCATCTCGGACTCTGTGGAGACGTGGTGCCGCACCCGAAAGCCCTCCGGTGTGATCCTGAGCAGCGCATCAGCAAGCCTTGTATCCACCTCTCTGCGCGGATCGGCAATGACCACCTCTGCAACCGACTTAGCGACCTCATTTTTGTCTTCCGTTGCTATCGCCACCGTCTTCTTGTCAGGTTGCGAAATGTTCTCACGCCCGTATTCTGCTACGAGTGTGCTTAACAGCGAAACAACATAACCCTCGTTGATGATTGCTATGAGCACCCCTTCGGCACTCGTAGTCCCGGTTGTGATATCTGCCATGTCTTTGATGCGTATGGGTGGAATACCGGTCCTGATCAGCGCACAGAGGATGAAAACAGGCTCCACCGGGTCGATATATTCCCACAAACGCCCTAAAACCGTTGTTAGTTCCAGATCCGCGAGAACATCACGGGTCACCAATTCATACGACTTTGCACCGATTGTATCCGGAGATTCGACCCTGAATATTTCGAGTGGCTTCATATTACATTCACCTTTACCATCACCCAGACAACTCTCATTTCTCTATGAAACCTGACGACAGGAGCGCTGAACCAACTGCGCCAATTAACTGCGCATTTGGTGGCACGATCACCTCTGCCTGGAGTAATTCGTGCATCGCATGAGGCAGCCCCTCGATTAACGCTGTGCCCCCGACCATGATCACAGGCTCCCTCACCTCGACCTCCTGAAGCTGTTGCTCGTAGACCTGCTCTGCCACACTGTAGCAAGCTGCTGCCGCGACATCCTCGTGGCGTGCACCCTTTGATAGCGAGTTTACGAGACTCTGGATACCAAATACGATGCAGTAGCTGTTCATCGAGATGTTGGACGCCGTACCGGAAAGCGCAAGCTTGCCGAGTTCGGTGATGTCAACACCCAGGCGCTTTGCCGTCATCTCAAGGAAACGCCCTGATGCGCCTGCGCATATCCCGCCCATCGTGAAGATTCCGGGAATTCCGTCGTTCACGGATATCGCCTTGTTATCCATCCCACCGATGTCGATTACAGTGGCAGCCCCTTTCTGACGGTCCGCAAGGTAGACCGCGCCCTTTGAGTTGACTGTGATCTCTTCCTGAATCAGATCGGCTTTGAGCGGACCCCCGAGGAGGAATCTGCCGTATCCGGTGACGCCGAGTGCCTGAACCGCATCCCGATCGACACCAGACTCCTTAAGAGCGATTGAGTAAGCCTCTTCCGCGCTCTCGAGTACGTCAGTGGAACTAATCCAACCGAATCCGAGAACCTTGTTGTTCTCCATCACAACCGCCTTCGTGGTGGTTGATCCTGAGTCGATTCCGGCTGTAAGTCCGGTCTGTTTCTCGCGCGCAAGCAGGCTGCGCCTCTGTGCTATCGTTGTGAGCGCCTCCATCCTTGTAAGAAGTGTATCTGCCGTGGTGCGCTCGGTGTAAGAATAACTAATTACAGGAAGCCCTGATTTCTCATGGATGTACCTGCGGATCTCATTTCTGACAAGCGCGCCCTCCGCGCACCGAAAGCACGTTCCGATGAATACGGCGTCAGCGGTGGTGTGACCCTCAACAATCGAGATTGCACGGGCAAGCATCAGTTTAAGGTCAGGACTCGTTACCTTAAGCCCGAACTTTTCCTCTGCCGCCTCCACTTCCTCAAGATCGATGTCAGGGAAGATTATCTTTGCGCCAACCTGCTCAGCGGCTGATTCGATCTCGCCCTGGATTCCAGTATATTCGGAGCCGCACGAGATCTGCGCTACCTCAATTTCATTCATTGTTCGCCTCCGTTGCCCCCAACGTCTGCTCAAGCCCACCCAGGAATTCGGATATCTGATATACAAAGTCCTTTGCCGCGTCATCCGATGTTGGGTAATCGATTTCGAGGATCGGGATCCGTTTTGCGCGGATCAAAAATCCCACAAGTTCACTTGTCCGATGACAACCCATGCATCCGAATCCAATCGGCGCATCCTCGACAAGGATCGCAGCCTCTGCGCTTTCGAGGAGTGGGTCCAGGAGCGACATGCGCCCGCGAACGCCCGCCGGGACCTCGACAGCAGCATACTTAAGCCCGATTTTCGGATCGTCGGGCGTGACATTCAGCGGCGGGGAATCGATCCCTGCCGTGGTCACCCTCTTCTTAATCTCCTGCATGACTGCAAGGGGCTTGTGACCAAAACGTTCGACCAGATCGTAGAGGATCAGGCTGTTACTGGGATATATAAAGATGTTTGCCATATTTCCGCCTCGTTGACGTACCATGGTCGATTCTGGTGATTCTGGTATATGAAGATATCTGCCGCACCCCGGGAGAGTTTTTGATTTCCTCTAACTTTCGGTAGTGTACTAACTTTCGTGACATAACACAATTTTCCATTTTTTATGCACCCTATTGATAGTGATTTTGGATGGCACATCGAAATTGTATAAAAACCGCCATCAAGCCCGATAATCATTAGTTCAAAGTTGTGGTTTATGGGGCACTACCAAATCATTCAGGATTTGCAATTCCCCCATTCTTGAGATCAACATCAAAAAGATCATCCCGTCCACACCGATCTCGCACTCAATGAGTGGCAGTCCGATGTCTGATGCAAATATTTATATAGTATGTACGTCAATTTAAAGTATAATGTACGTAAGATCGTACATTACGCGGTAAGCATAGGAGAATAATATGAATTTAGGAACGATAAATAAACGGATGTATATAAATGAATATGGAAAACATATACAACGACATGCTCAAATTGAAAGAGCAAGTAAAAGAGTTGATTTACAACGAGAAATATGCCATTCAATGGCATCACATACTGCCAAGCCACCCGAATATCACAGAGAGTGACATAATAAACAGACTGTTATATGGATTATACAAACCGGATCGAGAAATAGATGGACGATATCTATCGTGGTCTCAAATGAACTATCCGCCAAGACGTATCCGCATCGTATTCGAAGTTGATGAAACCGATGCCGGTAGTTTTGTGAGGATTGTTACAGCGTTCGACGAGGAATGATGCAAGAACAAAAATATGAACCCAAAAAACGAAGATGTGCCGAAAGCAGCTGATATCCCCACCATAACACCCGAGATGGTGGAGGAAACGAATATCGAGATCGCAAAAAGACGTG
>JAUVEF010000050.1 GCA_030594905.1 Methanosarcinales archaeon | reverse complement strand
CTTGATTTATCTCCAATGCTTTATCATAGTATCCGATCGCCTCATCATATTTTTCCAAATCACTCAAGGCGATTCCTTTGAGATACCACGTAGATCCATCATCTGGGTTTATCTCCAATGCTTTATCATAGCATCCGATTGCCTCATCGTATCGTCCCAACTTATCCAAAGCGATTCCTTTGAAATGCCACGCATAGGCATTTCGTACATCTATTTTGATAATTTTATTATAATATTCTATCGCTTTTTCATAATTTTTGCTGCCATATTCAAAATTTCCTAGTTTCAAATAGGTATATGGAGTTCCCAGCGGCTTATCGAACCATTGATCTGCCTCAGCCACTTTATTCTTAATCGCTTCACCGATCGCCTGCTGTTCTTGTGTCAGTTCAGCCGTTTCTCTGCTGATATTATCTTTGGTGCCAATCTGTGAAAGTATCGGGGATGGCTGGTTTGAAATCTCCCTGTACTGACCTTCACTCATCACTCGAATGTAAAGATTTTGGATTTGAGTAACTTGCCCTCCCATGACTCCCATCCCGTTGATATCAATATCCTTGAATATATTCCCTCCTGCACTGATCGTTCCGCCAGTCCCATCTACCAGTGGCTTTCCACAAAATCTGCAGAATCTACTGTCGTCAGATATTTCTTTACTGCAATGTTTGCAATACATAATTTTAATCCACCCATTTAAATTACAATCATCGATTTGTCAAGAAGTCGTACTTTCATTTATTAAATTTATTCTATTCCATCAGATATCATCTCACCCGCCTTTTCAACGACCTTTCCAATCACTGGGTTTACGAACAAGCTGGTAACAGCGCCAGCCACTTCTGGCACATTATCTTTTAGCCAACCCTTCAACTGCTCGATCTTACCGAGTTCTGGCTTCTCCTTTAAAATTTCCTTGTTCAGTTCCTCAGCTTTGTTTATAGCTTCGTTCCTCTTATCTTTAGAGATATCTGGGATGGATTTCAGTTGGCTATTTAAATCCGAAAAAATCCGATTTACAGTCTCAATCTCATCTTGTTTCAGAACAATAACAGTACTTCCGCTTCCAACAGCACCAATGCCTTCGATGCTTACATCTTTATATACATCCCCACCAGCTTGGATGGAGCCGCCGCTCCCAATTCCACCCTGTCCGGCACCACAAAAACTACAAAACCTGCTATCTTCCGGTATCTCTTTACCGCAACTTCTACAATACAAAGTAAACACCTCCTCGTGATGTTAAAACATGTTGTCATCCTTACTCGATAAAAACCCTTTCATAAATGACAAATTTTTGCTTATCGCGTTTCATTTGCGACCGTTCTTTTCTCCAGATGCTGTCGATATCGAAAACGCGCAGTTGTAGCCTGTTGCTATAATACGCTTGTCACGCACGATCACTGCTCCTACGCAGTTTCGCAGGCAGGTCGCTCTGGTCGCAACGACTTCTGCGATGTTCATGAAGTATTCGTCAAGGGTGGGTCTTGTATCCATGGTAGTCCCTATCCCGACTTTTCCACAAATTTTAGCAGGCTGTTGGCATCTCTGACTTTCTTCTGTGCTACTTTCCTGCGAAGATCATAATCATCCGGACGCGCCCCGCGTTCGAGGTCTTTCAGATCCATAATGGCGCGTAAAAGTCCGGAGGCTTCGTTGTACAGATTATTTGCCTCTTCTTCCGTTATATCTGCTTTTGCGATGGCAGCTTCGTCACAGGACTCCCTATTCTCAAGACCACAGATCAACGATTCGATCCCGGCAATCTCGTCATCAGTCAGTTCTTTTTCATTGATAAGTCGCCAGACCAGTTCGTGGAGCTGGATCTCCATGCCCCCGATCTCAAAGACAGGGGGGATCTCGGCGCCGACCCACACCAGATAGCCGTGCAGCCGGTGCAGCAACTTGCCCCGCTCCTCTGGCGAGAGTGTTTTGTCTACCATTATGATATTAGAGCCATATTATGGGATATAATGTTGTGGTCTTGCAGTTCACCGGTGCGCATCTTATCGGGCAACCGGGAGCTTAACGATCATCAGTCCACGCCAGCGCGCTTGCAAGCATGATCGCATTCGAAAGATTCGTTTTCACTCTTGACGTGTCTATAAACACAGGTTCCATAAGCACAGGTGCGCCAAAGCCGTTTCCGCCGCCAAGAAACGTCAGTGTGCGAAAGATCAAGTTTCCTGTGATCCCGTCGGGTGCAACAATAAAATTCGCATCCTTAATCGCATTCTCGATCAGAATCCCGTAGTGTTTCGCATCGATTCCAAGCTCACGCAGCTTACCTGCGACAAACTCGCCGTCGGCAAGGCTCTGATCTACCAGTTTGCTCCTGCCAACGTCCTCGAAACGCCCTCCGGAAAGAACCGCCACCCGTAGACGGGTTTCAAATTTTTCAGCGATGTATGCTGCGCTTTTGTAGATTAACTCGATCTTATCGTCCCGCGAGTTGCCTTCGTCAATTCCGACCGGCGCAAGGAAAAAAGGCACGCCATCCGCGGTTGTGAGGAGGGCAAGCCTCTGCAACGCTGGAACCTCGAACACACCCTTAAGGTAGCTGAGGGTCTTTGTGGCGCTGAGCGTGCCGCGTACGGCGGCATCGATGCGCCCGCCTGCAAGCTGCTGCACCAGTTCGAGTTCCGGGTTTTCCGAAGAAACGGTTCCAAGATCGGTGTCGATTGTGTGCATCTGCTCGGGTTTCCCGATCAGCACGATCTCGGCAAACTCGGACGCGCTTCGGATATCTGCAAGCACAGACTTGCTGAGAGCATCTGCGGCGACACCGACACCGACACGCGCTCTGCGCACTCTCGCGCGGTTCGCAATCTCATCAAGCAGATTCATGAATGTGTATTCGTAGTTGCATGTTCAATAAAATTGCCCCGCGTGGGTACTCCCTGAAAAATTCGTATGTGTTTAGCTGTGGTGCCACCCACCCACGGAAATTGCTGATTCTGATGGATCATGTGGTTTTACCCGAGTGCATGATAGAACTGTAAACAATAGAATATATACGGTACGGACTGCCTACGTAGGGTATATAGAATATCTATATTTATTTGGAAAAACTATATATATCCTTGTTGCCCACGTTACCGCGGTGATACTAAAAATGAAAAAATCACACACAACACGTAGTTTTTCGTCACATACAACATCGACGACGCTTATCCTAACCGTTGCAGTGGTTGCAGCATCGCTGCTCGGATCAGGTTGCATCGGCGACAATGATGACGCTGGTGCTGACGCTTCTTCAACATTAAAATTGCAGATCGCAGGATCGACAACCGTTCTTCCGATAGCAGAGGAATGTGCTCGTGTATACATGGAAGCGCATCCGGGTAGTCAGATCTATGTGTCGGGAGGCGGCTCCTCACATGGCGTAAAGTCGGTTGCCGACGGCACAGTGGATATCGGGGATGCATCCCGTGACATGAAGGATTCTGAGATGGAGTCCTACCCGAATCTTGTGACACATGGCATCGCAAAGGATGGCGTCGCCATTGTCGTCCACCCATATAACCCGGTCAGCGATCTCACGATGGAACAGCTTCAGGGCATCTACTCCGGTACTATCACAAACTGGCAGGATGTTGGAGGCGCGGACGCAGAGATCATGGTGGTTTCCAGAGAAGAAGGCTCAGGGACAAGAGATTGCTTTGAGGGTTCAGTTCTAAAACCCATCAAAACAGAAGTCACCGATTACGCGATCATCCAGGATTCGAATGGGAAGGTGCGAACAACCATCGCGGGAAATGAGCATGGAATCGGATTTTTGTCCCTTGGATACGTTGATTCCAGTATTAAGGCTGTGAATCTCAACGGCATCGCGGCAACAGTCGAGAATATCCGAAGCGGCGAGTATGCAATCTCAAGAACGCTTCTGATGATCACCGATGGCGAGCCGGGCGCTGATGAGCAGGTGTTCCTCGACTTTGTGCTCTCGAGTGTTGGGCAGGGAATCGTTTCAGAGGTGCACTTCATACCGGTCTCGGAGTGATGAGTGGGTGTGATTACGTGACACGGATCGTGCATCTTTCGGATATACACGTATCAGGTGCCCATTTCCTCGCTGATGTTGCAGAAAGCGTGGTAGAGGGCATAAATGAGATCGTCCCGGACATAGTGGTCGTCACAGGGGATCTGACCCAGAATGGCTCTTATCCCGAGTTTGAAGGTGCAAAAGAGTTGATTGGCCGGATCGATTGCGAAAACAAGGTAATTGTTCCCGGAAATCATGACTCAAGAAACGTCGGGTACCTGCTCTTCGAAGATCTCTTTGGAGCACGGTCCTCGTGTCACACATCTTCCGGCGTCACGGTTGTCGGGGTGGATTCGTCCCAGCCCGACATCGATGACGGGCACGTCGGCAGGGATATATATAACTGGATTGCGAAGAGTTTTGATTTTGATACGGACAATTTCAAGGTCTTCGCGCTCCACCATCACCTGATCCCGGTTCCGATGACCGGGCGTGAGGAGCAGATTCCTGTTGATTCAGGCGATGTGCTTGAACTGCTCGACAGGTGCGGCGTTAATCTCGTGCTCTGTGGACACCGGCATGTGCCGTATGTCTGGCGGCTGAATGAGATGTTTGTCGTGAATGCAGGGACTGCATGTTCAAACAAGATCAAGGCGAGAACGACACAGTGCTACAACTTAATCGAGGTTGATCATGGGAATTTGCGGGTTTACAGGGTGCTTCCGGGTGGTGAGCGGGAACTGGTTGCTGAGCGGGTCATGCCACCATGATGGGGGCTCCAATACTACAACCCGGTCAATCGAGATCGGGAAACGTGCCGATTTGTTGGTGGTCTCCGAACGGATGGGGCTTCCAGTTGTTGCACGCACGATTGTGGGCGGAGAGGTTGTGTATGCTGCGGGCGGTGTGAGATGACACGAATTGGAGCGGCGCTGGATCTTCGTTTCGGGAAAGACACGCTTCAATTCCTGGATTTTCTGTATTCGAATGGATTTAACCATATCGAGGTCAGAAAGGACAATGATTACGTATACAGACCGGTGGACCCTGCTCTCCTGGGGCAGGTTCTCTCCGAATACGATTTTACGATCTCATACCACGCTCCAAGCCGGGAATTCAACCTTGCGAGCGTGAATGAACGAGTAAGAGCGTCCTGCGTCGCCCAGGTGATCAGGATAGGCGAGTATCTGCAAGAGGTCGGTTCAAAGGCGTGGGTGAATATACATGTGGGACACATTCCGGAGCAGTACCATAAACGGGTCACTGCAAAGGCTGAAGAGAACATGAAGGTATCACTGGATGCGATTGCTGCAGCATACCGAGGGCTGGATACGGGACTCCTAGTTGAGAACGACAGTTTTGAGAAGCACATAACTAAATTCGGGCTGTATCCGGAGGCAATTCGGGATATACTGAACCGACATCCTGGTTTTGGCATGACCTTTGATATTGGTCATGCCCACCACTCAGGCATCCTGCCTGAATGGTTCATCGAACGTATGGGGCGCAGGATCGAGGTTGTACATCTGCATGACAACAACGGTGTGTATGATGAGCATCTCGCACCCGGCAGGGGTTCTGTTGATTTTGAGGGTGTCCTCTGCCAGCTTGATTTTTGCAGCACGTATGTGCTTGAGATGAAGACGTTACCCGATGTTATCGCTGGCAGGGAGTTTATCGAATCTCTGGGGATTATGAAATGACGGAATATCACAGGAAGGTTTGGATAGAAGAATAAGGAGGGCTATGATGGTTCAAGAACAATACTACAAGAGACTTGTAGATATACAACAGAGCGTTTTGAGGCTCGGAGAACTGGCAAATTCAGCGATCAAGGACTCGGTTGAGGCACTGCAGGATCACAATGTCGAGCAGGCGGAGGCTGTGATAACCGGCGATGCGGGGATCGACAGTCTTTCTGCAGATATCGATGTGCTCTGTATGCAGCTTCCCGTACCAAAGCAGCCAGTGTCACCGGATATGGGGGCGATAGGGGCTGTGGTCAAGATTAATCTCGATATCGAGCGGATGAGTGATCTTGCAGTGGATATTGCAAGGGTTGCAATCGAAACTAAGGATAAGAAACACATCAGGTCACTGATCGACATCTCCGCAATGGCTCATATAGCATGCGAGATGCTTGGCGGCGCACTGCGTGCCTTCGGTGAGTTGAACTCAGATCTGGCGTGCGAGATCGCAAAGCGTGACGATGAGCTCGATGCGTTGTTTGACCAGCTCAGGCGGGTGTCGATTACGCTGATGATTGAGGACGTGGGAAAGCTTGACGATATAGCACAGTTGACGTCTGTGGGGCAGTATCTTGAGCAGATCGGAGATCATGTCGGCAATATCTGCGAAAGCGTGGTGTACATGGCAACAGGTGACCGGGTGAAGTTGAACTGAGGGCGGATATGGAAACCAGAAAGGTGCAGGTGACCGGGAAATCGACGTATATCGTCACGCTACCGAAGAGATGGGCTGTTGATTCGGGACTGGTTGCCGGATCGCTTATCAGGGTCTCATATCTGGATGACGGGTCGATCGTGATCACACCGCCAGAACATGGGCAGGAAGATCCCCGCACGAAGCGATTGAAATTCGATAAGTCCACTGATGAGACTATGCGAGACCTAATAGGCGCGTATGTGATGGGATACTCGTCCATCGAGATTTATGCGGATCACATCCCGAAGGAGATGGCAAGGGATGTGAAAAGAACATGTCATAATTTGATCGGTTTTGAGGTGGTTGAAGAGACTGATAAAAAGGTCATGATCCAGGATCTCCTTGATGCGGGGGAATTTACGATAGAAAAGGGGATCAAACGAATGTCATCGCTTGTATCCCTGATGCTTGATGGTTTGATCAATTATCTCGGGACCGGGGATGATGAAATCTTGGGAGAAATCATCTCAAGGGATGCTGAGGTCGATCGGGTGTACCTGCTAATCTCAAAACAATTCGTCAATCGGTTGGATCTGATCAGGTCGCTGGAGGTGGATAAATTGAGCCTCATCGAGTCGTTCTACTATCGGCTGGCAGCAGGGAATCTCGAGCGGATCGGGGATCATGCGGTCAAGATCGCCGAGGTGTTTAGCCACACCGGCGTCCCGGCTACTGCGATCTCGATTAGGGAATCTGTCAGTGTTCCGCAGAATCTGGTTATAAGCAGCATTGAATCTCTCCGGAAGTCGGATGTATCTCTTGCAAATGGGGTTATTTCAGAGAATGCCGTGGCAAAAGATCGATTATCAAAGTCTGTTTCCACTGCTACGTCTGCCATAGCCATTTCCTCGCCGGAAATCGTCTTCGATAGTCTTATCCGGATCGGTGATTATGCGGCAAATATCGCAGAACTTGCAATCGATCTATCGCAGCTATAGGGTGATTCCACTCGTTCTATCTCTATTGTGGTCGTAATCGATTATGCGCTCACATTCTATCTTGCGAGCGGAATCGAGAGGATTCTTAAGTATGAGTACAGCCCGACACTCGTTTACGCGGTTGAACATGACCTCGTAATCCCGTATCTCGTGTTTACAGTCTTCTTTTACTACGCTGCCGGATACAATCGTGCTGAAATATCTTCGGGATTCAGGGATCTACTACATCGGCGTCTACATCATCTTGCTGATGAGTGTCACACATGTTCTCGGCGGGCTGTCATGGTATGTCCTGAACATACACTAC
>JAUVEF010000086.1 GCA_030594905.1 Methanosarcinales archaeon | reverse complement strand
CCGGTTCCGGAATTCGCTTTAGTGCCCAAAGGAGAGAATCCTCAGGTCACAGTCATGATTTTGCCAGAAGATGGAGAACCGGGCATGTTGGAAGACATTTGCCTCAAATCTGTTGAGTCCGATCCCGCCATGTTTTGCGTGAAGCAATATTGCCAATGTTTACAACAGACATGCCCATCTTTGCCCAAAATCACGTCCAAAGCTAAAGTCCAGGTCTTTTTGGCTTCAAGGAAAGAGGTGGGAAAGAGGTTAGGCGTTGCAGCTCGGGATGAATGCTGGCCATTCAAAGATGCGGCTTTTGATGAAGTCAAGCGTTTTCTTGAAATAGTCTCAAACTGCTGATGTCTGCGTATTTCCAATCCGATGCGAGGTGATGTCCACCCCGTTCCGCGTCATATCGGAGACTCCCCGATCCCACTCACAAACGCATCATGGACGGGTTCCATCATCCCAACGCCAGCACCCCCGTTTTGATGCGTGCCACATCTCACGGTTCCGGCAATTCGGTTTCGAGCTCCATCTGTTTCGTATGCAAAACCTCTCCATCACCGCCCTCAACCAGTTCCTCGATCCGCATCTCGGCATCATCAAGCCGCCTGTGACAGAGTCTTGAGAGCTTAACCCCTGCCTCAAACTTCCTTAGCGCATTATCAAGCGTAAGTCCGGATCCTTCCAGTTCATGTACGATATCTTCCAGATGTTTGAGTTTGTCCTCAAATGAGGTCTCGACATCTGTTTCGGCGCCCGTTTCCGCATTCATTCCCGTATTTGTCTCATTGTCCGCCATGTTCCCTTATCTCCTTTATTTCATGTACCTTGCACCCGATCTCGCCATCAGTGACTCGTATCTGTAGATCGCTTCCGGCAGAGATGCTTTTGACCGTGTTTACTACCAACATGTCCGGGATCCTGAGAACGATGCTGTATCCGCGTTGCAGATGGTTGAGCGGACTCAGCGCATGGAGCGTCGCCCCAAGCATCGACAGATCCTTTCTTCGCAGTTCCAGCCGGTGCAGAACCGATCTATGCAGCTGCCTGCACAGTTCATCGATGTACTGCCGGTGCTGGTTGATCCGGTCTATCGGATGCACCACGCCGCGCTCAAGGTATGCTAATCGATCCCGCTCTGTATCAACCGCCCTCCGAATCGCGTGAACGAGCCTTATATGCAGTCCTGCAACCTGTTGCGCAAGCTGCCCTTTATCAGGCACCACAAGCTCAGCTGCCGCTGATGGCGTTGGCGCACGCAGGTCAGCAACAAAATCGCAGATCGTGACATCAGTCTCATGCCCGACCGCCGATACGATTGGGATCTCTGATTCAAAGACCGCTTCCGCAACCGCAGGTTCGTTGAATGCCCAGAGTTCTTCGATTGAGCCGCCGCCTCTGGCAACGATCATCACATCGATCCTGTGTGTGGCTGACCCGGATTGGGGCATGGACAGTCGGTTCATTTGCCTGATCGCGTGGGCGATCTCGGCTGCAGCCCCTGCGCCCTGCACCAGCGCCGGCGCAAGGATGATGCGCACATCAGGAAACCGCCGCCTAATGACGTTTATCATGTCGTGCAGCACAGCGCCGGTGCGGGACGTGACAACCCCAATGGTCTCAGGAAATGCTGGCAGCGGCTTTTTATGCGCGTCATCAAAGAATCCCTTTTTGGATAGCTGCTCTTTTAGCTGCTCGAACGCCAGATACAGCGCACCGATGCCATCCGGCTGGATATCCCAGACCAGCAGTTGATACACACCTCTAGCTTCGTATACTGTGATATTGCCACCGCACACCACCTTCATCCCACTTCCAGGCTTGAATCTCAGTTTCTGATTCGCACCACGGAACATCACACAATTTAACTGGCTATGTGCATCTTTCATCGTGAAATACATGTGTCCTGACGTATGATGCACGAAATTGGAAATTTCGCCGCGAACAGAGATGTTGTTTAAAGAGGGATCATCCTGAAGCCTCTGTTTGACATACTGCGTCAGTTCACGCACGGTGTACAGCATGAACAAATGTCATCGCAGAGAGACATAAAACTGTGCCGGAAGAGCAGAGTGAAAGTGAGTGCGCGGGGCGTGCGGGAGTGCATGAGCGAGAGGGCAAGGGGCGGGGCAAGCGAGGGGGGTGGGGTGACATGTTTATTAACATACGCACCGATCACATACATACCAAGGGCTCGTGGCTTAGCCAGGATATAGCGCCGGACTTCTAATCCGGACGCCCCGGGTTCGAATCCCGGCGAGTCCGTCCAGATACCCGCGAGAGGGAGGTAATCGTGGTCAAACCAATCAAGGGAATCGCACGCGACACACTTACATTCATACTCGAGGTGAGTAAATCCACCGCACCCAATGAATTTGCAGGGCTTTTGCGCGCCGATGGTGGGGTTATCACGGAAGTTATCGTGCTTCCGGGCACTGAGTCCTCCGAAGTGAGTGCAGTCATGCACCTGTACATGCTGCCAACGATCTCGATTGCAGGTTCGGTGCATAGTCACCCGACACCAAACGTAAGTCCATCCGGGGCAGACCTCTCGCTATTTCTGCGGACCGGAAATTGCCACATCATCGCGGGTTTCCCGTACAACGAGAAAAGCTGGCGATGCTACGATGCAAGCGGGCAAAAAAGAGTGCTCCCGGTTCTTGATATCGATTTTGGGGAGGCGGTTTTGCTCTGATACGGCACTATCTGAAAAGCCGGGCGTTTTACGCAGATTGCATTGATGTCAGGTAGCGCCCATGGCGTACCTCGTCTATGAGCATCCCCACAGAAACTCACGTGATCGTGCAGATTTGGAAGGTTTTCCGGATTTGAGGGTTATACAGACGTTTCATATACTTTTCACCGGAGATATGTCTTTATTCACATTGCAGGCAACTTTAAATATCCACATAACTGTTATAGTCTTATGGAAGTCCCTTACGAACTTCTTGGCAGGTTCTCCGTCTTCTTAGCAGTTGCTATCCTTCTGATGACGGTGCTGGCACTGCTGCTCGGTGTTTATAGTTTTAATAGGCATAAGATCATATTTCCAAATTTCATCCTGTTCATGTTGTATCTATTCTACTCGCCTGCAAAGTGGATCTGCCGGGTGTTTTACATCAAAGAAGAACTCGTTGACGAGATTCTCATCGAACTCAGGAATGCGATGATGCTTGAGAAGTTTAAGCGTATGCGAGGTGGGCGCATAATCCTCCTGCCGCAGTGCATGAGAGGTCCCAAGTGCGCGACACGGTGTGATCCGATAATCGGCTATGAGTGTAAAATGTGCGGCAGGTGCGATATCGGTCGAATAGCAAAAGCTGCGGAAAGATACAATTTCAGGGTATTTGTCGTTCCGGGCGGCAGTTTTGTCAGAAAGATCCTCAAATCCTGCAGTCCTGACGCATGTATTGCCGTGGCGTGTTATAGCGAGTTGACAGAGGCGATGCAGGATATCGCGAAGACCTCACTGGTTCAGGGCGTCCCTCTGCTGCGGGACGGCTGCTACGACACAAAGGTGGATGTGGACGAGGTGATCAAGAAGATGGAGATGTGTTGCGATGTATGAACTGATCGGGATTGTTCTATCGGTAATCATAGTCGTATCCGCAGTTCTTGCGCTGTTGGCTCTGATCATCAGCCGGATCAGCCTCACCAGGAATGTCTGGCTTGCCGGAAGCTTTGCGGATATCCTTGATTTCTTCTATCTCCCGATCAAAGCAATCTTTCAGAAGTTCGCAGATACGAGAACACTCGATACGTGGATGGTATCGCTCAAGAACATGGCGCACAAGTCTGCTTTTGCAAAGACGAAACACCGCCTGCTACTCACCCCGCACTGCATGAGGTCGCTTGACTGCCCTGCGCCATCGACACGCTTCGGGATCCAGTGTCAGGGGTGTGGCAAGTGCATCTTTTCGAGGATGCTAAAAGATGCGGATCGGTTTGGATATACCTTATACATCATCGCAGGTTCGTCGTACGTCCGCCACGTCATAAAGAAGGAGTCAGCAGACGGAGCACTTCTCGTAGCATGCAACTACGAGTTAAACAAGGTCATGCGGTCGCTCAAACGCAAGAATATCGTGACTTATGGGGTTCCGCTTCTAACAGACGGCTGCTACAATACCGAGGTGGATTATGAAAACCTGATAGCGGTGCTGGAGAGTTTTGGAGCGCCCGCTTCTGGTAACCACCGCAGCCAATCCGGAAAATCCTGAAGCATGGTTCCGGGCGGATTCTAAATCATATCCACAAAATAATGATGCAGCCGCGTATCTTCCACCATCTCAGGGTGGAATGCAAGTGCAAGCGCGTTACCCTGCTGCGCGGCAACGGTGTACTCCCCCAACCTCGCGAGTGGGGTAACATCGTCTCCGCAACGCACGATCGCAGGCGCACGGATAAAGACCGCTGGAAACACCCCCCCTACAACCGGGATGTCGATTAACGTCTCGAATGACTCGTGCTGTCCCCCATACGCGTTTCTCCTGACCTCGATATCCATTATGTCGAGCAATCGCTGTTTTGTTCTTGTTGTCTGGCAATCTCCATGCTTCGCAAGGAGCACGAGACCCGCGCAGGTGCCAAGTATCGGCACGTTCGAAGCGGCTGCGTTTTGGATCTCTTCGGCGATGCCCTCCTTCCACATAAGCCGCGCAAGCGTGGTGCTCTCGCCGCCCGGAAGCACGATGGCATCGCAATACGGGACGAGTCCACTCTGCCGTATCAGGATGATCTCGCCGCGGTCGTTTCGCTCGGCAAACGTGCGTTCCAGCGCATCTACATGCTCTGCAACATTTCCCTGAATCGCAATGACGCCGATCTTCATTCATCTCCGATTTTAGGAGAGACTCGGATAAACGTTTCGACGGATTCGGATGCCTGGGTTTGCGCGGTGATGCTATATGATGTGTGAGGTAATCCCGCCTCTTTTTGCCGCCCCGTACCCCTCACCAGAACATGACCCCGGAAAGAGTTATGCCACCTGCCAGAAAGAGATATGATAGCCCATCATGAGGCAAACGAGGAGAACACAATGATAGAGATTGATGACAAACCCATCGAAGGGATGATCGCACTGGGATCGGGGAGTGATGCCAGTGATCAGGAGATCAAGGATGCCATCAAGGCGCTTGGCATAAAGACGACACTACCACTTGATGAGATGGTAACTGTCTTTAAAATGTATCACAAGGACTGTAGTGACAGCGAAATCGCAGTATCGCTTGGTGACCGGAAGAAGATGCGCAATGTCGAGCGGGTAAGGGTCAAGTGCGGTCTGTTCAGGTGGCGGGATTTTGAGACGCCCTTTGACATCAACGAGTTCATCCATGCTGTCGACGACGGCAGGAGCGATGCCGAGATCGCAGCGATGTTTGGTGCAGGCAAGTCAACGATACGCACCTACAGGCAGGTGCTCGACTGGCATGAAACGTACGGTGCGCCGGATATCCCGGTGAACGGATAACCTTATTAGTATCATCCATGCAATATCTGGTTGCGGGCTAGCCCGGGTAACCCGGCGTCACCTATCACCCGAAACCGCCGATATGCGGGGGGCGAAGCCAATGGAAGACATATCAAACGCTATTTAAGATCGGATGCCCAACAATGAATCTCCGTCCTGCGGGGATGGCGTTGGTAGT
>JAUVEF010000009.1 GCA_030594905.1 Methanosarcinales archaeon | reverse complement strand
ATCTCATGGGTGCGCATATCGTTGATGGAAATGCACGTTTCACCATCTAACCCCGCACATCCATCGCGCTCTCCTGCTCACACTTGATCGCATTATACAGCGCCTGCTGGCTCATCTGCGATGGGTGATAGTACCTGCCGTTACATGCGTTTGCAATATCTGATGCAAGCTCTGCCCCTTCCTCGCTGATATCGATCACGAGCGCATTGACATGCTCCGCCTCCAGACGGCGACAGATGTTTGAGATCTCGCGCTCGATGTTTCCTCCGACATCCATCGGCATATTAGCAGTTCCGTCAGTAATCAGTGCAAGTATCGGTATCGCGGACGGCTCCTTTTTTTTCTCAGTCTGTAAGACTCGCAGACCAAGCAGGAGTCCGGATGCAAGCGGTGTCGTGCTTCCAAACGGGATATGGTCGATATACTTCCGTGCGAGCTCCACTGACGATGTGAACGGCAGAACCACCTCCGCGCTTCTGCCTGAGTAGGTGACCAGCGACACCCGGTCCCTGCGCTGGTATGCATCACGGAGCAGCGCGAGCACCACGTTCTTTGTAACGCTCGTCTTCTTGAGATCGTTCATCGAACCGCTCGCATCGAAAACAACACTGATCAGGGTCGCAACACGCCTGCGTCGCACTTTTTCCCGGATATCCGATTGCCGAATCATAAAATCCTTACCATCCGTATGCATCGCCGCCGCACGAACTGTTGGAGCAAGCGCAATGTCGCTTGGCTTCTCGTTGCTGCCCGGCACACGATATTTAACATATCTGCCGCGCTTTGACAGTGTCAGAACCTCTGCGCGCCTGCCTGACGTATGTTTTCCTTTTGAAATCTTTTTCTGTCTTTTGCGTGCGAAATGGTCGAGAATTACGTGGATACCTTGTTCTGCATCCTCTGCAATGATTTTGTGACTTGGAGCGACCTCGCTGGTCTCTTCTTCTGCCGCAATTTCCTTCTGTTCGTCAGGATCTTCCGTCGCATCTTTCTTCGCCTTTCTTCGTATCCTCTCAGTTTCTTCATGCTCTTCTGACGTGATCGTTGATTCTATCGTCTTTAAAACCGAATCCGTATCGCTGATGTCAATATCTTCAATATTTTTGATATCACTGACCTCGGCGACTCTCTTTGTAGGTTTAACTACTTCAACTACTTCAGCCAATTCAGATGCTTCAACTACTCCCGCCGCTCCAGCCACCTCCACCTCACTGATCGCCTTTTTTTTGGCAGGTTCGCTGGCGTCAACAGCCGTTGCGCCATAGATATCGTCAAACAATTTTTCCGGGTCGACCGCCAGATAATCGTCGTCCGCGATGATGTATGCATGAGTAACGCCAACCAGTTTTGATCTGGGTAGATGCGTGTGCATGAATCTGACAATCTTCGTAGAATCGACATCATCAAATTCTCTGGCATGTCGCTTTGGGATACGCACCGCATAGACCGAACCGCCGAATATCCGAACCCCATACGCCCTCTCTAAATTGTCACGTAATTGTTTTATAGTTTTATTAGTCTTGTCTGGTGATGACATTTCAGATTCGCCCCCTGGTTAGTAACTTAAACTATCCCTACTTGATATTCATTACTTTCGCAGTTCCCCACATTATAACTATCGTTGCGATGGTGCAGTTGATATATCCCCGAATTTACAATCAGTCCAAAACGCCTCCTGGAAACTTAAAGCCGGGATTGTGGCGTGGGGTGCAGCTATCAAGCTATGCTCAACAATTGGTCGCCGCAGAATCCATTGGTTTTACTAAGTGGTTTGACTTGTCCCGGATCAGAGATTCCACCGACTATCGGTCGGAAACATCTCATTGATCCACATCAAAGCCATCGTATCGTGAATGATCCTGTACGTTCTCGACAAAACCATGCATTCCTCGCCAAAAACCTGACTATCAAAAACTTCGACCGCATCAATCTCTCTTCTCGATTCAATGGCATACTTTTTGAGAATGCGCCCGATTGGTATATCTGCACGCGTCAAATCGCCCTCCATGCCCGCAGGCATCCGGTTGATCGGGACAAGCGACCGTGCATATACATACACCACATCTCCGGCACACAGCAGAACGGTTCGCTCGTTTACAGCATCGCCAGCAGATATGCCAAGCAGCCCCGCGATCTCGTCGCTTGCTTCGATGACTTGCTGTTGCAGGGTCTTCACACGAACCACCTGCCCGGTCATCAGTTCGAGCAGGTGCGTAACCGAACCATCGGTGCCTGCACAGATCCTGAGGCAGGTGGGAATGTCCAACCCGCACAGGGATTCAATGACATCATCCAAGCGATCACCACCAGTCACTCACTTATCGCTCTTCTTCATCTTCTTTACACGCGCTTTTGCCGTATATCCGGTGGCAGTGTCGAGAAATTTGCGAAAACGCTTGTTTGTGTCAGATACCTCTCCAACATCTATATCTGTATTTGATTCCGTGTTTACACAGAGTTTCTTCCCATCAATCCAGACTTCCATCTGTTTCAGAGCCTTATAACTGATAACAAACTTATCATCACTGATTTCAACCTCGCATGGAAAACACTCCTTCAGTACATCCAAAATTCGGTCGCCATCAACCGCAACTCCACGTTTAAACGGATATTCGTTTATATAATCACCTCATCCAAGTATCTTATCAAACAGCTCGCCGTGCTCCTGTGGTTTCGTGAGATACTCGAGCATATCGATCTGTTTCACGAGTCCATACATCTCTTTATTCTTATACAGTCCAACCTCTGAATAATTCGTTGGTTTAAGGAACCGTAACTCCGGCAAATCCTCGTATTTTGGATTTGGAATGAACCCCTCTTCTACTAATAAGTATGCCGCCCCGACTTTCTCCTTGAAAAAATCATAAACCGAAGAAAATTCCCTGCAGACCCAGTTAGCCATCTTAAGGGTCTTGTTTGATGCGTTTATCGTTACATGCCCGTATCCCGGGGGTATAATCACCTTGTCGCCTGCGCCCGCCTGCACAATGACCACGTCGGTTATGCTGTTGCCTTCTTTCTTCTGTAGTAGATATTGCGCCTCGCCCTCGAAGACCTCATATATCTCGGTGTAGCTGACATCAGTTCCAGGGACGACAGGGTGATCATGCCCCGCGGTCTTGACGTATTCCGTGCCGAGCATGCCTGGCGGAATGACTGTGACATCGTACCGTAGATTGTGCTCAACGATCTGCTCGTAATCCGACTTGCTCAGTGAGAGGTCCCTGTACATGTAATATAATTCACGATCAGGCGCGTCCATTAGCGAACGATCATACAGCACATCATCCATGTCGTGCAACATTCTGATGTCTGGTTCTCGCCCACTCAATATATCAGATAACATCAGATTGACATTTGGGCACATTCGTATAAAAAACCATCGAAGTGGCTACATTGCTGATCTGTGCAACTGCGCTTATCAAGTTCAATTTTAGTCGCTTCCGTGCGTGTTTTTAGGTCTCACTTTTGCCTACCGCACGACCTGGATAACCCGGTATCTCCGAAATCGCATGATCGCAGGTAATGTTAATTATGATGCACGTCATAATTATACTACAGTTGGTGCGGACATTGGGTAATCGGGTGGTCGAGTGAAAAAGATACAACTTGGAAAGTTAAAGAAACTGAAAGTGCCGGAAAGACTGAAGATGCCATCAGAGATATCAAAAAAAACGATATCGATTCTCTTGTTGATACTTATAGCCTCTACGGTTCTTGGATACGGCATCAAGACGCGATTATCGCAGCAAAATGAATATACTGATTATGAAGTCTTGACTCCGGAGGCTACGCCCTCCTCGATCTGGGATGCATTTGGGGACGAAGATCAGAACCAGTCCATGTCCGAACAGATCGGCGAAGCCATGAACCAGACTGAGTCTGCCAATTCGCCAGAACCCGAACCGATCGACACGCCGATTGCGACGACCACGCACCTGCCACCGCCGGATACTACCAACCTCTCGTATCCGGCCAACTATGGACCTGCAATGCTTGACAGTGATTTTGTGTGGTTTGGCGCTGGCAGCAAATATGCGAGTTGCTACAATGCAGAGACTGATATATGGCTCGTCTACGAATCGAGCATCCGCCCGATTACGCGACTGCCGCAAACGAACGACGAAACCATGGTGCACGGGGTCTTTGATAACCGGACTTTGTACCACTATGACGACGCAGAGATGCGTCTTCAGCCCGTGGCAGTCGAGCCGCAGCAGGATATCTGGCTGCTGATGAGCAGCCGCACACATTCCACAGATCGGTTGTATTTATATCAGTTGAATAATTCAACCGGCGAATGGGTCGGTCATGCAAAACCGGGTAGCAGCAGCCCGCATGGCAGTGGTTATGTGTGGTTTGACCAGAGCGGGATCGATTGCAACAATATGGTGCGCAACATCGAGCCAACGATTCACATCACTGGCGATCACTTTTCCTGCGCTGTGGCTGGCGGCATCCCGCCGCTTGACTATACCTGGACATCAGACATCTATGGGCACATTGGAAATACAGGATCGTTTGACATGGCTCAGGTAGCAGGCGCCCATAACATCACGCTCAGAGTAACCGATGCAAGCGGCGCCAGTGCTGAGACTACCGTTGCAAGAACGTTTACATGAGGGTGAGGGATTCCCGAACAGATGGTTTATATGGGTGCACACTCGGATGACTTATCCGGGTCACACGTTAACTTATTTACGCTGCCGACCGAAGATGTATCTGAGTGATCGAATGCTTGGTATCATCACAGGGACGAGTCTAATCGGAACGCAGTTTGAAGGCACGCGAAAGACGGTCAGAACCAAATACGGAAATACGGAGATTTTTGAGGGTGACCGCGCCATCTTCCTGCCGCGCCATGGCGTGAACGCTGACATACCGCCACATAAGATAAATTATCTGGCAAACATCGCAGCACTGCAAAAATCCGGAGTGGATGGTGTGGTCGGCGTGTATTCAACAGGCAGCATGAAGCTTGATATTCCACCGGGCACGCTGGTTGTGCCACACGATTATATCGACTTTGGTGGCTCTACGACGTTCTATGACGATGAAATCAGGCATGTTGTGCCCGAGCTCGACCAGGACTTGCGTGATCGACTGATCAGGGCATGCCACGGAAGGGACGGGGGCGTGTATGTCCAGACACGCGGACCCCGGTTTGAGACAAAAGCCGAGATATTGATGTTAAGCCGGTATGCTGACCTTGTTGGCATGACCATGGCAAGCGAAGCAACCCTGTGCCGTGAAATCGCCGTCCCTGTCGCAGCGATCTGCACCGTTGACAACTACGCAAATGGGGTTTCCGACCAGGAATTAAGCCATGAGACCGTCACCAAAAACGCTGGAAAGAACCGCAGCGTGGTTGAAGAAACGATTACGAGGATGATCGAATGAGTATTCTGTTAAAAGACACTGAGAACTATGGCAATGTCTACATTGACGACGGTATCATCGCTGAGGTCGGATGTGCCGCTTATGATGCGGACACGCTCATCGATGCCAGCAACAAAGCGCTCGTGCCCGGCTTTGTGAACACGCATACACACGCCGCCATGACGCTCTTCCGGGGGTATGCAGACGATCTCCCACTCCAGACATGGCTGCAAAACCATATCTGGCCCCTTGAAGCGAAACTGACCGAGGAGGACGTCTACTGGGGCACAAAATTGGCGTGTCTTGAGATGATCCGGAACGGCACGACGGCTTTCAATGACATGTACTGGCACGCTCTTGCAAGCGCACGGGCGGTCGAGGATATGGGAATGCGCGCTGCCATCAGCAACGTTTTCATTGACGTTGCAGGCGAGTCCGATGGTGGAGATGATGAAGCGGTTCAGAAAGAGAACAGAAAACTGACAGGGCGGCTTAAGAAAGATTATTCCGACCGGATAATCCCTGCGCTTGGTCCACATGCCATCTACACCGTGTCAGAGGAGAGCCTCCGATGGATCGCAGAGTTTGCAAGAGAGGCAAGAGCGGACGGGAGTGACCTGCTGATTCACATACACGTCTCAGAGACCGAGCAGGAGGTAAACGACTGCATCGAGCGCACAGGCATGCGTCCTGTGGAATATCTCGACCATATCGGGTTCCTTGGTCCAAATGTCATTGCGGCGCACTGCGTATGGCTCGATGACCACGAGATCGCGCTGCTTGCAATGCACGACGTCAAGGTGTCTCACAACCCGGTCTCAAACATGAAACTCGCTGTTGGCATGGCGATGCGTTATCCGGAACTTCGGGCAGCCGGAGTCAATATCTCGCTTGGCACAGACGGGTGCGCATCCAACAACAACCTTGACATGCTCGAAACCGCCAAGTTTGCGTCGCTGGCGCAGAAGGCGGTTGCAAACGAGCCAACCATGCTGCCGGCAGACGAATCATTTGCCATGATCACACAAAACGGCGCGGACGCGCTACGCGTGGGCGGTGGTGCCGGCAGCATATCCGAGGGCAGCGCCGCCGATCTGCTGTTGATCGACTTGCTGCTACCGGAGATGACTCCGTTTCACAATCTTAACTCTAATCTGGTATATTCGGCGCACGGGGGCTGTGTCGATACCACGATATGCGATGGAGTCGTGCTTATGCAAAACAGGGTTGTGCCAGGTGAGGCAGAGATTCTGCGCAGGGCATCGGAAGTGACTTATGATCTGGTGAACAGAGAATAATTAAGCATCCCGTGACCAATAATTATTGGCTGGTGTATACCCATGTCACCTGAACAGAACACTATAAACGAATCCGAAGCAGCAAAGTGCACAACGCTTGCTGCATCGATGGATATCCTCACAAAACATATAACGAGGGCTCTTGAGGACCTCGATGTCGATTCAGTCTCTGATATGCTCGACATGATCCTTGATGCAAACGGCGTCTTTGTGATGGGGACCGGGCGATCCGGTCTGGTCGGGCGGGCGTTTGCGACGCGACTCATGCATCTTGGGCTGCGCGTGTACGTGGTTGGCGAATCAACCACGCCAGCGCTGCGCAAGGGCGATGTGGTGGTTGCGATCAGTGGATCAGGCGAAACCATGTCCATCGTCGATCTTGGGAGAGTCATAAAAGAGATCGGAGCAACATTGGTCGTTGTTACCTCGAACCCAGGCTCATCTCTTGGAAAAATGGCAGACAAAGTTGTGAAAATCTTTGGCAGATCAAAAGACGGCGGTGGAGATTACCTTGCACGACACCTGCTCGGGCAGTATGCAAAGCTTTCCGAACTTGCGCCGCTTGGTACTACCTTTGAGATCTCTACACTCGTATTCCTTGACGCTGCAATCGCAGAACTGATGACGCGCACGGGAAAGCAGTCAACAGATCTCGAAGATATGCATGACAAGCTCCAGTGAGTAATTGCAGATGCGTGTAGCATCCTTACCCCGGCGGTATGCGGTTGAGCTCGGCTCGCTATGCGCTGCGATCATCCTCTGGCAGATCGTCGCAGATTATGTGGTGGAAAATGCCTTATTTCTTCCGAGTTTCACCGATGTCGTGGGATCATTCTCGCATGAATGGCGTAACATGGTTGTTGACGCCAGGGTCAGCTTGATACACTTTGGAATCGGCATGATCGCCGGATTGTGTGTTGCGGTACCGCTTGGAATCTGTATGGGCTGGTTTCCGGTGATCAACCGGATCGCTGACCCGATTATAGAGATTCTGCGTCCGATACCACCTCTTGCGTGGATACCATTTGCGATCATCTGGATCGGGATCTCCCACACGTCCGCCGGTTTTATCGTGTTCGTGGGAGCCGTATTTCCGATCCTGATCAACACGTATGTCGGATTCCGTAACGTGCCAAAGGTTCTGATCGAGACTGCCATGGTGCTTGGCTGCACAAAAAACCACAGCCTGATCAGGCGGGTCGCGCTTCCGTCGGCGACCCCCCAGATTGCAACCGGCATCAGGGTTGCGATGGGTGTTGCATGGATGTGCGTGGTTGCAGCAGAGATGTTTGGTATGACGAGTGGAATCGGGTATAAGATAATGTTCTGGTCGCATTTTTTCAGAATGGATCACGTTATGGCTTATATGCTCCTTTTAGGATTTATTTCGCTCTCTATCGACCGGGTATTCAGGTATTTTGTCGAGCGGCGGTTGTCTATATGGCGAAAAGGGACTGTGGCATAAGTCTGGCAGCCGCATTCGCACGGGGTTTTTTGCAGGCGCGATCGCAACCTTGATAACGGCTGGTACTAATCTATAACCAACGCTATGATGTGCTACTTGACAAAAGAGAGGAGATTTTTGAATGGACGTTGACAAACCAGTGCGAGAAGTCATGTCACAACAGGTGATCACGGCAGATATCAATGAAACGCTTCCGAATATTGCAAAGAAGATGATCAAATACGATCGTTCAAGCGCCATTGTGACGGAAGACGGAAAACCAATCGGCATCATAACCGAACGTGACATCTCCCGCAAGCTTCTCCCGGATGATATAAAACCGAGTTCCGTATCGCTTTCTGAGATCATGACCGCCCCGCTGATCATCATCGATTACTACGCGCCGGTCAGTGATGCGATCGGGATGATGCTTTCAAACAAGATTAGAAGGATGCCCGTCTTCCGGAACGAGGAACTTGTTGGTATCATTACGAGCCAGGATATCGTTGCGGTATCAGCCGAGATGAGTAACACTCTTCAAGAACTGATGGAATCTGATCGCGAGTCGATGCTGATATCTGAGCTCGAAGGTAACTGTGACATCTGTGGCAGGTATTCGTACCAGCTGACACCTGTTGATGGAAGATCCCTCTGTGAGGACTGTGCTGATGCCAGATGGCAGGAACCCACTGATTCTGATCATGAGTCTGCATATTTAGAGGGTTGAGGCTGGTCTGGATGGATCTCGCGTTAAACGTGCTGGAGATCATCGAAAACGATCCTAAAATTGGTATATGTGAGATTGCGTCACTTACTGGTAGCTCGGATGGGGAGATCCGGGACTGCATTGGTGAACTTGAGATGGACGGCATAATTCGCAAATACAAGACGGTTATCGACTGGGATAAGGTCAGCGGCGGATTTGTTTACGCGATCATCGAGATAAAAGTATCTTTGGAGCGTGAAACCGGATACAATGTGGTTGCAGACCGCATTTCGAAATTTCCAGAGGTCCGGTCAGTCAGGTTAATCTCGGGGGATCATGACGTATCGCTCACCGTACGCGGCAAATCGATGAAAGAGGTTGCGTTCTTTGTTGCAGAGAAGATTGCGACCCTGCCACAGGTGCGGAGCACGGCTACCCATTTCGTCCTGAAGACGTACAAGGAGGATGGGGTACTGCTCCGCGAGCCAGAGCACGCCCACCGCCTCGCGATCGTGCCATAACCATAAGGGGGCATAAGCGCATGAAACGGACGTGGATATCAGATGTAATACGGAGCGTGCCGCCATCAGGCATCCGCAGGTTCTTTGACCTGGCAAATCAGCTCCCGGATGCGATCTCACTTGGCGTAGGCGAACCTGATTTCGTGACCCCGTGGCACATCAGGGAGGCGTGCATCCATGCACTTGAGACCGGGTACACATCGTACACCACCAACCAGGGGCTGCCCGAATTGCGCCACGAGATTGCAAAGGCGTTTCACAGGGATTATTCGGTGGATTATGACCCCAATGATGAGATACTGGTCACAACCGGAGTTAGTGAGGGAATAGACCTCGTGGTGCGCTCGATCTTAAACCGCGGCGATGAAGTCATCATTGCTGAGCCGTGTTATGTTTCATACAAGCCGACGGTAGTCTTTGCGGGGGGATCACCAGTCACAGTCGCTGCGAAGCTTGAAGATGATTTCAGGGTTACAGCCAACCAGATACTGGAGAAAATAACGGATAAAACACGAGCGATAATGATCAATTATCCGAATAATCCGACTGGAGCAACGATGGGTAAAAAAGATCTTGAAGAGATCGCAGATGTTGCAATTAGCCATGATCTACTAATTATTTCTGATGAAATCTATGATAAACTTACTTATGATGGAAAACACACGTGTTTCTCGTCTCTGAATGGAATGAAGGAAAATACAATCGTGTTCAATGGTTTTTCGAAGTCATACGCCATGACCGGGCTTCGGATTGGATACGCACTCGGAAATAGCGAGATCATCAGTGCTATGACGAAGATACACCAGTACACTATGCTCTGCTCTCCGATCACCTCGCAGATGGCTGCCATTGATGCACTGCGGAACGGAGACGTGGAGATGAGGAAGATGGTGCGGGAATACGACCGCAGAAGGCATCTGATCATCAACGGTTTGAACAATATTGGACTGGACTGTTTCTGGGGCAAGGGCGCGTTCTATGTATTTCCGTCGATTGCAAGTACCGGAATGACCTCAGAAGAGTTTGCAGAGCGTTTATTACTCGAAAAAGGTGTTGCTGTCGTTCCCGGGGATGTGTTTGGGGACTCGGGGGCTGGATTCCTGCGCTGTTCGTATGCCGCCTCGAGGGATGATATAAAAGAGGCGCTCCTGCGTATGGGGGAGTTTCTTGCCTCGATAGAGCATACTGTGCAGTACAATGTGGCGTAGGACTGCCGGGTTCTGCGCGTGTCATGGGTGGGTTTCAAGATGAGTGGATATAAGATGGCAGCTACTGGCAAAGTTGATTTTTCAAATATCTCTTGTGTATGAAGACCGTTCGCTGATTCCGAGATCAGCGGCAGAGATGCTTTTGAAGCTTCTGGATATTTAGGTCCGGGCAGATGTTCTGGATTTGGGCTGTGGTGTCGACAATCTGACCAGAATGATCAGAGAATCGATCAAAACGATTTTTTCACAAAAAATCGAGTAAAAACTGCCCTCCGGGTGGGGCTGGCGGTATACTTTTTCGTGAATGGAAATGGCGTGTGGGGTGACCGGACGTTATATTGTATATGTTATAAAAAATAAAAAAGTGAAAGAATGTCCGGAGACTGGAGCTACTTTTGCCTATTTCAAGGAACCATGGGTTTTCTTTGAAACGGCGGACGAATATACGGAAATATTTGAAAAACATTGGTTTAATCAGGTTTTATCCAAAATAGATAGTGTAAAGACGAGATACACACCAGAATAGGTTTTCAACGTATTTTCATCCGGTGCTGCAGTGGGTTACCTGGGCCCGGATTTTTACGATGCCAAGCTTGAAACAGGTTATATGTATGCTTTTGAGCAACAGGCAGATGACACCGGAAAGCTATTGCTAATATTCAGCAGAATAGTCGTGGTGGCTGTCAAAGTGGACTAAAATCAACATTTGGAGAATTACAGAATAATAAAATCGTAAACAGTGGTGAATGAGTTTATGCGAGCGGGCACATGGAGGGAGGGGGGAAGTGGGAATATGGTAAAAAAGTTATTTTCCCGCTCGCATATCTAACAATTGAACATGATAGTATATAAACTTTACTACTCATTGATCATATTGCGCAGGGCACGGTGCACCTGTAGACACACAAAGTCGGGTGGTGGGCGGGCGTCCATTTTTATGTTTTGCACCGGAATAATCACATAGATGAATGATCCGGTCAATAACTTTGAGATTCCGTCTGAATGGACGAGGCGCGCCGCGATACCAGAGGGAGAATTGAAAGCAGGCATCGCAAGCGGTAGACTCGTTCTGCTTGCGGATGGTTCTGTGCTGCGAAGAGGTTACACCACCGGAACGACCGCTGCTGCTGCGGCAAAGGCGGCGGTGCTCTCGCTCCGGTGCCCGGTCGATCATGTGACGGTTCTGACACCGGCTGGCATCAACGTCGTGATGGCTGTGAGGGCATCGGCGGGCAAGGCATCCGCGACAAAGGATTCGGGAGATCATGGTTTTGATGTTACAAACGGGATCGAGATCGTCGCGGAAGCCCGCGAGTGCGAGTCGGGTACCATATCAATCAGGGCGGGCGTGGGTATCGGGGTCAAGAAAGGGATACCTGCGATCAACCCGGTACCCATGGGGCAGATACGCGCCGCAATCGAGTGTGCTGTGCGCGAAGTTGGACTATCTGGCGTGGATGTTGAGATATATATCCCAAAAGGCAGAGAGATTGCGGATCAGACACTGAACCGCCGGGTCGGGATCGTTGGAGGGATATCCATACTTGGAACCACCGGGTTTGTCGAACCATGGAACGAACATCTTCTCGAGACGAAACAGGAATTGATCAAGGGTTCTGACCGTGTGGTGCTGACCACCGGGCGTATCGGCATGAGGTACTCGAACATGCTATTTCCGGATCACACCGTTGTTATGGTTGGAAACCGAATTTCGGAGGGAATCGCGGCTGCAGAAGGTGAGATAATCCTCTGCGGGCTGCCCGGACTGATCCTGAAGTGGGCTGACCCTGATATATTAAATGGGACTGGCTTTCTCACGATAAAAGAGATGATTGAAGATGATCCCACAAATATGCGGATCGATGACCGACTTAACAGTGCAAAAAAAGATGTTCGGGGTGTGCGCATCGTATTACTGAACCTGAACGGCTCAATATTACGAGACACAGACCCATGAACCAAATATCACAAATCCTAGTCTTCAACAGCTGCGATTGCAAACCGCCGCATAACCTTATCAACTCGGATCTTAACAGAGTCTCCGACCTTTGTGTTTGGCACAAAGATTACGAAACCCTGCACACGCGCTATGCCGTCTCCTTCTCTAGCAACATCTTCGATGGTAACATCGTACGTCTCGCCCTCTGAAACTGGCGCATCGTAACTCTCTCTTCTAAACAATTCTATTTCTCCTTCTTTGGTTTTTTAATCAGCCAACTTAAAAAAGCACACACAGAATCTAGATGTTCGGATTCCACAAGCCGCGTCGATAAGTTACTTGATTAATTGTAGATGGCTGCTGATAGTATATTAATCTTGTTGTGAACGCGGGGGCGACTTCTTGATTTATTCGGTTGCTGGTATTGAAACAATCGTTCGTTCGTAGATACAAACAGGCTGTAACAAATGTTAGATGGACTGGATTTAATTTTAAACGACCTTACATTTGGCGATACACTTATAGAGTCTTTGCGGATGATTCTTCGCGGTCCACTTCCTGATGTTCTTGCCGGCAAATCCGGAAATCATCGGCAACCTCGAAAAACCCCTCCCTGGCAGAAAACATTTTTTACACCCGGCCCCTAATGTCAGGGCAAGTGAAACCATGCCAAAAAGAGAAGACCTACACAAGATCCTGATCATCGGATCGGGACCGATCGTAATCGGACAGGCGTGCGAGTTTGATTATTCCGGCACACAGGCGTGCAAAGCCCTGCGGGAAGAGGGCTATGAGATTGTTCTCGTGAACTCAAACCCTGCAACCATCATGACCGACCCGGAGATTGCGGACATCACCTACATCGAGCCACTGACGTTTGCAAATCTTGAGAGAATCATCGAAAAAGAGAAGCCTGATGGGCTTTTGCCGAACCTCGGTGGGCAGACCGGGCTGAATCTCTCAGCAGCCCTATACAAAGCTGGCGTTCTTGAAAAACACGGCGTTACTGTGATCGGGGTTCAGCCGGACGCAATTGAGCGGGGCGAGGATCGTATCGCGTTTAAGGCGACGATGGATAAGCTGGGAATCGAGATGCCAGAGAGTGCGCCTGCGTACACGGTAGAAGTTGCCGAAAGAATTGCAGAGAAGCTCGGATACCCGGTGGTTGTGAGACCTGCGTATACGATGGGTGGGACAGGCGGCGGGCTTGTGTATAACTTAGAAGAGCTCAGAACGATTGCGGCGCGGGGGATTGCCGCCTCACTCGTGGGTCAGGTCTTGATTGAGGAGTCGGTTCTCGGATGGGAGGAACTCGAACTCGAGGTTGTGCGGGATGCGAAGAACCAGATGATAACAGTCTGTTTCATCGAGAACTGCGACCCGATGGGCGTACACACCGGCGACAGCTTCTGCGTTGCGCCGATGTTAACCGTGCCCCCCGAACTCCAGAAGCGGATGCAGGACTACTCATACCGGATCGTTGAGGGCATCGGCGTGATCGGCGGAACAAACACCCAGTTCGCCCACGATCTTGAGACTGACCGGCTCGTGGTGATCGAGATCAACCCGCGAACGTCCAGGTCATCAGCACTCGCCTCGAAGGCGACGGGGTTTCCGATTGCACTGATCTCGACAAAGCTTGCGTCCGGGAT
>JAUVEF010000203.1 GCA_030594905.1 Methanosarcinales archaeon | reverse complement strand
ATTCCAATTGATTTTGAACTAATTGAAGGCTACCCCTGAGTTTGTGAACCATCTTGCCTCGTACACCGCAATGTATTGTGCCCGCATTCGCTATACTCGAACTGGAGTGTCGTATGCACAATCCCAAACCGTCCGAGCATCGCATCGTTGATACGATCCCGTATTGCATCTGTGCTGCTGCATGTGATATCATCGACCAGCACATGTGCACTCAAGCTGGGGATCTCAGGAGTGATGCACCACAGATGAAGATCATGCAACCCAATCACCCCGTCAATACCGGATATCGTTTCTGCGACCTCATCTGGATCCATACCGGAAGGAACACCTTCCATCAGGATATTCACCGATTCCCTGACCAGACCTATCCCACCGATAACGATGATTACACAGATTACGACGCTTATCACCGGATCTATGATATACCATCCGGTCCACCAGATCAGGACACCGCCTGCGATGACACCGACCGATGCAAGCGCATCGCCAAGCACATGGTACAGCGCTGCTCTTATGTTGATATTGGCGCTGCTGCCCCGTAGATAGTATGCTGAGAGGAGGTTTGCAGCCAGCCCCACAAACGCAATCACTACCATCTCAAGGCTCTTTATGTGCCCTGGGTTCTGGATTCTCTGATATGCCTCAACGAGGATGAGTGCAGATACTGCAAACAGCATGACCCCGTTAACAAGGGCTGCAAGAATCTCACTCCTGTAGTAACCATAGGTTTTCGTGGGCGTTGCCGGCTTAAGTGATATCCGCATCGCAAACCAGCTTAAAAGAAGTGCGATTACGTCTGTGAATACATGGGCGGCATCGCTCATGAGAGCAAGACTGTTCGTCCACACGCCACCGATCAATTCAACGATCAGGATGGCTGATGTTATGCCGATCGCATACTTAAGCCCGGCACCGTGATTGTGATGTGTAGACATGATCACCGATCTCACTTGCTCGATTGTACATCTTTCGCTAAGCACATCCAATCCACGGCAGGAGATAATACGCCCCGGAAGCAACAAGCAACACGCCAGCCACCTTCTTAAACCAGATCCCGAGATGCGCTGTCTTCTCTGCGTACGCCTTCACTCCGACCGTGCCGCTTGCGATGAATGGTGTCGGTGCACCAAGCTCAAATCTCTTGGAGAACAGCAACTACATCCACCTACCATTGTATCACCTCATTTATATGCTTGTACTTGAATGCTGATAATCTTCCCTGCAAGTCTGTCATCCATCCCAGGCTCGCAAAACGGGTGTTTGGCAACGATATTAACATCCCGGAAACCCGCTTTCGTAATCGTGTCCAGATATTCTTGCGTCTCCACGGCTCCTGCAATACATTCTGTCCACGCGTCAAAGCTCTGCCTGATATCCTCCGGAAGTTCTCCGTCGGTTACAATATCTGATATAAGAACCCGGCCATCAGGCTTTAAAACCCTGAATACTTCCTTATAGGTGGCTAATTTATCCGGTGAGAGGTTGACGACGCAATTACTTATGACAACGTCAATAGAGTCATCCTCAACAGGTAAGTTCTCTATTTCGCCTGCCCTGAACTCAACGTTCTTGTAGCTGCCTAACCTCACGTTCACCCTTGCCTTTTCAAGCATCTCAGACGTCATATCCACGCCGATAACGTTCCCGCTCTTGCCGACTTTTTGGGCGGCAAGAAAAACATCCACGCCTCCGCCAGAACCAAGGTCTAAAACAGTTTCGCCTGCTTTTAATTCTGCCAGTGCTGTTGGGTTGCCGCACCCAAGTCCCATCATAGATCCATCCGGAACATTTCTAATTTCTGCCTCCGAATACCCTACCGATTTTGCCTGTTCAACAATGCCTGTGTTGCAGGCGCAACATGAGCAACAAGAATCCTCGTTTGATGCAATACTTGCATATCGATCTTTTACAAATTGTTTAATCTCATTTTCACACTTCATGATTCACCTCGAATTTAAATCTCATCTCACATCTTCGATCTGATGATCCCTTCCAGTTTCTTATCAGACGGCACTTTGCCGACGCTCACAACTACATCATCGACGACGACGGTCGGGGTCATCATGATCCCATACTTATCGCCTTCTTCGCTGAGAGCGCCGTGCTTTTCAACCAGGACGCCCTCTCCGATCCGCTCCGACACCTTCTTTGCAGTCTTATAAGTCGCATTGCACTTAGCACAGGGAGGTTCCGTTCCAAATACCTTTACAATTATATCCATATTCTTATCTCCATATAGTATTTCCAGCTACAAATCCCGCTACGGTGGCAAGGATTACAGTGAGCGTGATATAGACCGCCGCCTTCCGAAGACCCATCACCCTCTCGATCACGATCATGTTCGGAAGCGAGAGTGCAGGTCCCGCAAGAAGCATCGCAAGCACAGGTCCAGCGCCCATCCCGAGCCGGGTAAGCGAGTCGATGATCGGGACCTCAGTGAGTGTTGCGAAGTACATCAGTGCCGCTGCAACTGACGCTATCAGATTACTCTGTACCGAGTTTCCGCCAACAAATCGCACAACAAGGTCTGAG
>JAUVEF010000170.1 GCA_030594905.1 Methanosarcinales archaeon | reverse complement strand
AACAGCGTCCGCAATCGATAGCGGGAGCACATCGCACGGATACCCGAACGCCTGAAGCACCTCAAAGAACTGCATGATTGTTGGAACCTCGAGCCCTGCCGCAACAAGCATCCCGGAGTCTGCGAAGACCTCGCGGGTGGTTCCGTCCGCAATAACGGTCTTGTGTAGTACGATTACCCGGTCTGCAAGTTCAGGGATCGCATTCACGTCGTGTGTGATGATGATAAGGGTTTTTCCTTCACTTTTCAGCATCTTGAGAATCTCTATCAGTTCAGCCCTGCTTTTTGGGTCCAGATTGGCGGTGGGCTCGTCCATCGCTATGATCTCCGGATCCATCGAGAGAACCGTTGCGATCGCGGCACGCTTCTTCTCGCCACCGCTTAAGTGGTGCGAGACCCGGGTCTCGTAGCCGGCAAGACCGACCCGCAGAAGTGAGTCCTTAACCCGATGCTTCACCTCAGTTTTCTCGACGCCGAGATTGATCGGACCGAACGCCACGTCATCGCCGAGCAGAGGCATAAAAAGCATGTCATCAGGGTTCTGAAAGACGATGCCAATCTTCTTTGGCATCTCATGTACTTTATTCGGATCGACGGTCTCGCCGAGTATCGCGACTGCTTCGCGTGATCCACTGCTGTGCAGTATGCCGTTTAAGTGGAGGAGCAGTGTTGATTTGCCTGCACCGTTTGGTCCTACAAGCGCGACAGATTCGCCCTTCGCAATCTTAAATGAGACGTTATTAAGTGCAACCGTCCCATCCGGGTAGGTGTAACTCAGATCATTGACACGTATCGCATTCATTATAATGCCTCGAATATATCAAACGATGCTGCTGCCTGCAGAAGAATTGCAAACCCGAATACCACTGCAAAGTTGAGCCAATCACGTCTCCTGAGTGTGAACTCATGCATCGTGGTGATCTTTCCTGCGTATCCTTTCGATCGCATCGCATAGAAGACACGGTCTGCACGTTCATAACTGTTCACAAATAGCATTGCTATCGCTTTGCTGATCGTTGTCAGCGTGTAAAGATTTGTCCGCCTCTTAAATCCTCTCGATGTGAGAGAACGTTCCATCCGCGTGAATTCGTCTGACAGCACAAAGATATATCTGTACGTGAATGCAAACATCTGAACCAGTTTGTTTGGCAGATGCAAGCCTTCGAGTGCCTTGATCGTAATATCTATTCTGGAAGTTCCGATCATCGGAAAGATCAGCATCACCGCGGTTAATGCCTTGATCACAATCATTGTGGCAAACTCCACGTATTCAATCCCTCTGAAAATCAGAGTGATACCGCCGAACCGTGCTATTTCATCTCCATCACCCATTAGTGTAAATGGAATTATGAGGAAGAAAGGCAGTATAAATATAAATACCCATTTCAAACGGTTCAAAACAAAAGAAAACGGTATTTTTGATACGTAAACCAGAAAAATGGAAAATAACATACCTATTATAATAAGCTCCAGATTATAAAGAAGAATGATCGAGAATATCAGTGTAAGTGTGGATACAATCTTGAGACGAGGATCCCACTCATGAACAGGTGAGGAGAGTCCGGCATATCGGTCGATCTCTGAAATCATATCATATCACTACTCAATTCTTCGCTGTGCATCTCGTTCATCTATGCCAACTACTCAACATTTCCGGTTTGACTGCTGCGAAGAATCCGGCAATCACTCCTGTAAAGATTGCTTCGATTCCGATGATCGGCAGGTGCGCAAGGACAACAAGCTTCATCACCTCAGAGAACTCATCGCCGGTCGCGAGAAGTTCGACTGCAAGGAACAGCACCGCAAGCATCACTGCAATTCCACCCGCGATTGCGCCGAATAGAATCTCTTTCCGTTTTATTTTAAGATTCATTCCGCTTCTGAATACCAGATAAGAGATCAGCGCGGGCACGCCCATGTTGACGGCATTGATCCCGATTGTGGTGACCCCTCCGTGCTGAAACAGTAATGCTTGCATCGTGAGTGCGACAACGATGCAGGGGTATGCCAGCAGCCCAAGTGTCACCCCTGCAAAGCCGTTCATCACAAAGTGAACACTCGTGATTACCGCTGGAAAGCGGATCAATGAAGCCACAAAAACCGCTGCCGTGATGATGGAAAGTTTCGGAATGTCTTCGATCTTCATCTTATAGAGAGCATAAACGAGGATTGGGATGGTGACCAACCAACCGCTTCCCCATAGCCAAGGTGCGAGAACACCATCTGAAATATGTACCATTTATTTTTCACCCATTAATTATTTTCATGCTGCTTTTTCATCTTTCGGGCTGCAAGGATCATTGATATCCCGATAAGTCCTGCCAGATATCCGAAACCGGCAAACATTTGCATGAGCGGCAGTTCTGTTCCTTCCTTCTCTGCTTCGGGAACACCCGCACCTCCGGTCAGATTCACGAACTCGTAGCCTCGGTGTCCTGTCGTTTCCACCACTGCCCTGTAATCGGACACACCTATCTTTGGCTCGAAGTAGAACATCCCCTCTAAATCGGTCTTGCCTGTGAGGTACAGATCTTCCTGCCCATCCTTGATTGTGTATATCTCCACATCCGCATCTATCATGGGAGCTCCGCCGCCGTAATACGCCATCACCTGCATCTCATGTATCTGCCCTACTACGACAACCCGGTGTGCGGACGCTGGTAGGCATAATAGCGTCATACACAGGATCAATACGAGTGCAAAAACACTCAAAGTTCTGATCGCGTTCATTCTTTTGGCACCTCTTCTGAAGTTAACAAAGGATCGGCAGGGGCTATAAAAACCCTATCGATCCGAAGCCAACAGTCTTCTTATTGCTTCCGCTTCATCACAATCATGAACGCTGCAAACAGCCCGATTGCGACAAGGATCGCTCCAAACGCTGGCGAAGATGTTGCAGACGATGCTGCCTGTTCTGCCGCCGCCTTTGCCTCTGCCGCCGCCGCCTTTGCGTCATTTACTGCCTTCGTCAGTTCCGCAGACGATATGGACGTTCCGGAAGACACTTCCACCGGCGGGAATGGCTCAAGTATCGGGACGATGAAGACGCCCCGCACGTTTTGTCCGGTCTCAGGTTCCATTGTAGCGCCAACAAACCAGATTCCTGGCTCGTCGAGCGTGTATACGAACTCTCCATTATCGTTGGACGTGGTAAGCCGTGTGAAGACCATCGGGGGGTCGTATTCGAACATCTCCTCAGCGATTGCCACGATCTCTATACCAAGATCCAGTGTGTGATATATCTCAACCTCTACCGGCGCGCCCGCAAGCACATTACCGTCGTACAGCGCCTTCCCGGCGAAGACGAATCCCTCTTCCATGCCGTAGGGTCGCATGTACGGAATGATCTCGGTCTGCTGTCCGACCTCTGCATCCCAGCCTTCCCACATCTCTTCGCCACAGTGGATCACGGCTTTGGTGTAGTCTATCATATTCTCATCCGGGTCAACATATTTCACGCAGACAACAGAGTCGCCCAG
>JAUVEF010000036.1 GCA_030594905.1 Methanosarcinales archaeon | reverse complement strand
CCATCACCATTGAGATCACCGCGCTGCCCACTACATGCCTCGCTGTAGAGTGTATGAAGGACGTCTGCAACAACATTGATCGCAAGATTGAGCGATTCGCCGCACTCGTCCCGAAATCCGGGATCACTCCAGTTGTAGTGCGAATCCATCCATACACACCCATGTCCCTCGGACTCGGCGTCAAACGTTGTGTCATTCGCTACATGGATGGTTGCATCGTACGCGGTCACCATCTCCAAGGTCCCGTCAAACCCGATGTACGGATCGAACGCTTCTGACACAAAGTATTCTGTTCTGCGCTGCACATATCCTTCGTAGTCGCTGTGATGCACTTCCGCGCCCCAGTCTGTCTTTTTACCCATCACATGCCCGAAGACCGCCACATCAGCGATGTAGTGTGTCATAATGCCCGCGTGCTTTGACGCGTTCACATGATCGCCCGCCTTCAGAAAAGCCAGTGTTTTGTTGTAGATATCCTGCGCCCTTACCGCTGACACATTGTCCATCAGACTGCCGTTTTCGTAGAAATAAACGTGGTGTCTGGATGTGTCGCCTATGCCATCATCCGGGTGCGAGTTGTCAGGCAGTTCAGTGCCATATAAATACCAGTTGAGGTTATCGTCTATGTACTGTCGTTCATCAGGTGGCAGAAAGTCAAGCGCGTGTTCTGCAATCCAGTCGTGTGTGCCATAACAAACATCTCCAGGATCGTCGCTGTATCCGCCATTTGACCACGCACTTACGGGTGCGCAACAGCACGAAATTGATGCGGATACAATAGTTACAATTATGCATATATGTTGTTTTGTGTTATACATATTAATTTAGTAGTTTAATCGCAAAGTGGTTATATACTTCTATTCAATGCCATTTTGACACGGGCGATCAAAAATCCAGAGAGGATCGAAGACATCTGGGAATGCGCTTGTCAAACGTGAAGGGATGCCCGCCCAACCATCCATCGAAAGGCTTAAATATTATTATGGATCAATAGGTTTATCGATAAATCGTAAAGTCAGAAAATCGATAGAATAATTGGGTCATGACGATACTAACAACGCCAGATGGAACTGAAATATAATATGAAACCCATGGTGACCCGGAAAGGACGCCTGTGGTTCTAATACACGGTCTTGGGGCAGACCATTCTATGTGGGATTGCCAGATACGAAAATATCCGGAGATGGTCAAAAAACTCGTAATCGTTGACAGCTTCAGCAGCATCGGCGGATATGCGATGCGGTTCAACAGCAAGCTTGCACTGATCCTTACGAAACTTTTTTCAAAGGCAGCCCTGATAAAACTTATAAACTCTGCTTATCGAGGAAGAGGAGAGGAAATGCAGAAGATACGGGAATATTTTAGGGAACAGATATTGGCACAGGAGATGAACAAAATCATACAGGTGCGAAAAGAAGTGAATAGATTTGATGTGCTCCACGAACTTGTGACTGTTCGGGCGCCCACACTGGTTCTCGCTTGCGATCATCACGGAAGGATGGCGATTAAAATGGCAAAAGAGACTGCAAAACATATCAAGAATGCACGATTCGAGGTCTTGAAGGGTGGCGAGGATCCTTCGAACATGATGGCACCCGAGCTGTTCGATTGCAGGGTCACGGAATTCATCAAACGGTAACAATAGATTATGTCCCACAAAAGACTCATCACACTCGCAATCGCCGCGATGCTCATTGTCGTGGTGCTGGGTCTGGGGTACGCCACCAACCAGGAAGTGGAGAAGATCGTGCGGCAGCAGTCCAATGAGCAGCAAATGCTCCTCACCAAGCAATCTGCCGCTGGAATCGAGGCTTTCCTCGAGGTGAAGACCGTTTTAATCGAAGTGCTGGCAACAGATGTGGTGGATGTTCCGCCAGAGAACATGACGCCGTATTTTATGACGGTTTACAACAAATCAAGCGGTTTTTCGTCGATCGGGTTTGTAAACAGCAACGGCGTGATTGTGACCGGCTACCCACCGGAAGATGCGGCAATCGGGCTTGATCTGTACGCAACAAAGAGAAACGCACAATTCGATCGTGCCAGAGAAAGTAAAGAGACATACACCACCCGCCCGGTGCCGCTGGTTCAGGGCGGCGTCGGATCAAACGTCGGAGTACCAGTGTATTCGGATGGTGAGTTCAAGGGCGTCATATTCGCAACAATTGAGATATCCACACTTTCCGAACGTTTTCTTGCAGATACAGTCCCGAAAGGGTGTGGGTACACCTACATGATCACCAGATCAGGGCGGTGCCTATACGATGGCACACACAGAGGAATCATCAGCGAAAAGTACATTGGGTGCCTATGCGAGAACAATTCGTCTTATGCAGATGTGTTGAGGGACCAGATGCCGGGAGGGGCGGGAATCGGATACTATTTCGATGAAAATACCGGGAAACCGATGGTTATGACATACACGCCGGTAGTCTGGCGTGGTCGCATCTGGTCGGTTGCAACCACAGTTCCCGAAAGCGCGGCAGAGGTACTGGTGCATTCCGTCTATCGGAAGCAGATATTATTTGTAACCATCGTCATTGCAATCATCCTTGCCGGAAGCGGCGGAATTGTCCTGATCCTCTCCGGATGGAACAGGGATCTGGAAAAAGAGGTTGTGAGGAAGACGGATGACCTGGGAATGTCGAATAGGGAACTTGCATCGGCAAACACCAGATTAAAGGAACTTGACCGGTTGAAATCCGAGTTCGTCTCGATGGTCTCCCATGAACTCAAGACCCCACTCACGTCCATGAAGACCTCGATGGCTGTTTTGAAGTCACTATCAGATTCTGAGAAGGATGCTGACACCGAAAATGAGATGTTTCGGGTCATCGATCGGAGTGTCGAGCGTCAGAGTCGGCTTGTTGGAGATCTACTTGATATATCCAGAATTGAGACCGGAAACTTAAAACTCAATCTTGAGCCGGTCGATCTCTATGAGATAATCCTGGAATCAACAGAGAGCATGAAAAAGATAGCAGATGAACAAGGAATTCCGATTCACACCGATCTTAATTGTGAATCGGTGCAGATCACCGGAGACCATGACCGGTTGGTGCAGGTCTTCGTGAACTTGATCGAAAATGCGCTGAAGTTCACAGAAGAAGGCGAGATCCGTATTCAGGCGCGGACTGTGGACCGGCATCCCGAGATCCGGGTCAGCGACACAGGAATCGGGATTCCACCTGAAGAACTGGATCGGATATTTGATAAGTTCCATCAGGTCGATTCCGGATTGACACACGAGGTCGGCGGCACGGGGCTCGGGCTTGCAATCTCCAGAGGGATTGTTGAGGGGCACGGCGGGCGCATCAGGGCTGAGAGCAAGGTTGGGGAAGGGAGTACGTTTGTGATTGTGCTGTGAAAGAGACTACCTGAAAAGTCGAAAAAACGGTCATAGTCAAATGTTATCACTTGATTTGAAGCGGATACTTTCAGCAGCAATCGAAACCTGGTGATGCAGTTTTGATTGCTGGCTTACTATTCACCCCTGACGAAACTATTTTTCCAATACCCCCTGATAAAACTTATAAACTCTGCATATCGAGGAAGATGAGAGGAGATGCAGAAGATACGGGAATATTTCAGTGAACAGATACGGGCGCAGGAGATGAACAAGATCACAGAGGCAAGGGAAGAAGTGAACAGATTTGACGCACGGTTTCGGGTCTTCGCGGGGGGCAGGGGTCCCTCAAACATAGCGGCCCCCTGGTTGTTCAGTTGCGGAGTCATGGAAGTAATCAAACGGTGACATGTTATGCCCCACAAAAAACTCGCAACCCTTGCCGTCGCCGCGCTGCTAATCGTCGTTGTGATGTGGCTAGGATATGCCACCAACCGCGAGGTGGTGGGGGTTGTGCATCAGCAGTTCAATGAGCAGCAATTGCTGCTTGCCAGACAATCTGCTGCAGGAATCGAGAGTTTCCTCGAAGAAAAAACTAACCTGATCGAGATACTGGCGGAGGATTCCCTGGATACGTCACCGGAGGGCATGGCACGGAGTTTTATACCCATTTATCATAAATCCAGCGGTTTCTTTGCAATTCAATTTATAAATAGTACCGGTGTGGTGGTATCAGGCCACCCTGCAGAAGATACGCCGGTCGGATTCGATCTGTACGCGGCGAACCGAAGTTGGCCATTTGACACTGCAAGGGATCGCAGAGAGACATGCATCATAGACCCGGTGCCGCTCTTTGAAGGCGGGCTCGGTTCTTATGCATGGGTGCCATTGTACGATGATAATGAATTTAAAGGCGTGATACTGGCAGTTATCCGAATATCCACGCTCTCTGATCAGTTCCTTGCCGATGCCATACCCGAGGGGCAGGGATATATGTACGTGATCGATCACTCAGGAAGTTCGTTGTATGATGGGGTGCATAAGGAGACGATCGGTGAAAGGTACATCGGAAGTTTCTGCGCCACTGATTCGTCTTATGCAGATATCTTGAGGGAGCAGATGCAGGAAAAAGAGGGGACTGGATATTATTTCGACGAAATCACAGGTGAGCGGCAGATCGTGGCATACACGCCGGTCGTCTGGGGGGACCGTGTATGGTCTGTGGCTGTGAGCGTTCCCGCAAGCAAGGCAGGAGAACTGATACACCGCGTTTACCGGGGGCAGACGCTCTTCGTTATAATTGTAATCCTAATCATCCTTGCAGGAAGCGGCGGAATCGTTCTGATCTTCTCCGGATGGAACCGGGAGCTTGAGAAAGAGGTTGTGAAGAAGACTGATGACCTGAAAAGGTCAAATATGGAACTTGCATCGGCAAACACCAGATTGAGGGAACTTGACCGGCTGAAATCTGAGTTTGTCTCGATGGTCTCCCACGAACTCAAGACACCACTCACATCGATAAAAATCTCGATGGATGTTTTAAAGTCACTCTCAGGCTCTGGAAAGGATGTTGGCACCGAAAAGGAGATGCTACAGATAATCGACCGCAGCATCGAGCGGCAGAAGAGGCTCGTTAGTGATCTCCTCGATATATCCAGAATCGACACTGGAAACTTGAAACTCAATCTTGAACCGGTTGATCTCTATGAGATAATCCTGGAATCAACAGAGAGCATGAAAAAGATAGCCGATGAACAAGGAATTTCGATTAACACCGATCTTAATTGTGAATCGATGCCGATAATCGGAGATCGTGACCGACTTGTACAGGTACTCGTGAACTTGATCGGAAATGCGCTGAAGTTCACAGAGGGAGGCGAGATACGCATTCAGGCGCGGATGGTGGATGGACACCCCGAGATCAGGGTCAGCGACACTGGAATCGGGATTCCTCCGGAAGAACTGGATCTGATCTTTGACAAGTTCCATCAGGTCGATTCAGGATTGACACGCGAAGTCGGTGGCAGCGGGCTCGGGCTAGCAATCTCCAAAGGGATTGTTGAGGGGCACGGCGGGAGCATCAGGGCTGAGAGTGAAGTTGGGAAGGGGAGTACGTTTGTGATTATGCTTGCCCGGGCAAGTGAAACAGGGTCAAATTAAAGAATCATGATCACATATACAAACAATACCTGAACAATCTTGAACAACCCGGACACCGGAGAGGGCACGAAGTAGATGCAAGACGATATCCTGACAATCTTTAACAATGTTCTTACAGCGATCAGACCGACCCAAGCGGAACGTGACGAACTTGCGGAACTCAGCCGCAGGGTATGCGGTTATATCACGGAAGAAGGTGTTTCGTGTGAGGTTGTTGGTTCCGCGGCACGGAAAACATGGATTTCAGGAGCGCATGATCTCGATATGTTTATAATGCTCTCTATCGACCTGACACGGGAGGAACTCGAGACAGAAGGCTTGCGCATTGCAAAACGGGTGGCAGATCGTGCAGATAGTTATGAAACACGATATGCCGAGCATCCGTACATCCATGCTCGATTCGATGAGTGCCGGGTCGATCTGGTGCCGTGCTATCAAATAGCCAGTCCCGACGAGATGAAATCCGCGGTGGACCGTACACCATTTCATAATCAGTATGTTCTACCACGAATTAGTGGACTCGAGGACGATGTGCTGCTGTTCAAGCAATTTATGAAATGCGCTCATGTTTATGGCTCCGAACTCAGGGTACGCGGGTTTTCCGGGTTCCTCTGCGAACTGCTGATCATCCATTACGGCTCGTTCGTTGCGGTGCTTAATGCTGCTTGCAACTGGAAAGACGGTCTGTTGATTGAGCCCGGGGTCACCATGTCACAGCGTGCCCGGGGTGCCCAGCATAGCGCATCCGGCGGGGTGTGGGAACCACTCTTCGTGATCGATCCCACTGACCCGAACCGAAATGTTGCAGCCGCGTTATCGCTCGATCAGTTCTACACATTCGTGGACACAGCACGCACCTTTTTAGCAGAGCCGTCTATCGAGCACTTCTTTGCGAAACCCTTGGTGCCTGCGTGTAGATCGGAGATCGTTGCCACGATGGCTGCAAGAGGTACGGGTCTACTCGCAATATCGTTTGAGATTCCTGATATGGTCGAGGACATCGCTTATCCGCAGTTGTACAAGATGCGACAGTCGGTGATCAGTTTGCTTGGTGAACACGACTTCACAGTGCTTGGAAGCGCCATAGGAATCCAGCCTATAAGCAAAACCAGGGATAACGTTGTTTTGTTGATTGAACTCGTTTCGGGAGGGCTTCCCGCGTTAAAAAGGCATGTCGGACCGCCTGCCTATATGAGAGCACATGCTGAGCGATTCAAAAGCAAGTTCATGAATAACAATGCGTTTTCAAATGTTTATATCGAGAACGGGCAGTACATGGTTGATATTCATCGAAGATATGTATCGGCAAAGCATCTGCTCGAATCGGAACTCTGCTCGTGTGCGCTTGGAAAACAGATGCGTGAGCATATTGGCGTGGGGTATACGGTGTCTGGAGGCGAAGAAATTGCCGATATGTTCGATCTGGAGTTTTTAACTGAGTATTTCACAAATAAAATCCATGTAAAGTGATATCTTTGGTTCTATGGCAGCCTATCAACCGTAACTATGTGCATCCATAACTATATGTACAATCGATAGTAAACTCTATTCTACTGCATCCTGAATAAATGTCAGATGCACAAAATCGCATGTGAAATCTCATTGAGGGGACGGAAAATGCAATCAGTAATACAGGAAGCACTAAAACATAGTGAGAATGAGGCACTATATCGTCAAACAGCCTGCGAAACCGAGGCTATCGATGATATAGTCGATTTTGTTGGAACGCCACGTATAGTGATCGTTGGTTGTGGTGGCGCGGGCAACAACACCTCCACCCGGATGTATGACATTGGTATCGATGGCGTAGATATCATTGCTATCAATACGGATCGGCAGGACCTGGACGAGTGCAGGGCGGACAAGAAGATTCTGGTCGGAAAATCCATCACGCGAGGGCTTGGCGCCGGTGGCGATCCCGAGGTCGGGAGGCGCGCCGCCGAACTTGCGCGAGGCACGCTTACCGAGATGCTTACCGATGCGGACCTGGTCTTTGTCACAGCTGGCATGGGCGGCGGCACCGGCACGGGGGTTGCGCCGGTGGTGGCTGATATCGCGAAGGAGTGTGGTGCGATCGTGGTCGGGATGGTATCGACGCCGTTTCATGTGGAACGTGCTCGCACCATCAAAGCGGAGCAGGGACTTCATGAATTGAGTTCTGCGGCGCACACGGTGATCGTTCTTGATAACAACCGCCTGCTCAACTATGTGCCGAACCTGCCGATGGGGCATGCGTTCTCGGTTATGGACCAGTTGATATCAGAGACAGTTAAAGGCATATCAGAGACAATCACCAAACCATCTCTGATCAATCTTGATTATGCCGACATCAGGACAGTTATGAACTGTGGCGGTGTTGCAGTGATGCTCTTTGGTGAATCAAAGACGCGTGACAAGTCAGATGACGTTGTCCGCGGGGCGCTGAACCACCCGCTGCTGGATGTGGATTATCGCGGCGCTACCGGGTGCCTTGTACACATCACAGGCGGTCCTGATCTCAGCCTGAAGGAGGCGGACGAGATCGCAAGTTCGCTCACCTACGAACTCAGCCCACATGCAAACGTGATCTGGGGCGCCCGCATCGAGGAAGAGCATGAGGGCATGGTGCGCGTGATGGCAGTCATGACCGGCGTTGAGTCGGCTCAGATACTTGGTCAGGACGCGCAAATGGAGCGTGTACCGATCAGTTCCGGGCGTATCAAAGAAAAGGAAAACCCGATTGAAGTGGGGTACAATAAACCACGACCGATCATCGAATATATTCGATGATCATTCTCTCTTTTTTTGCGATTTGCTGTTTTGCAGGGTATTTGAAGTATTGGTGATTGACTGTGCGGGTGGCTGGATTCTTGGGACATAGGCTTACGAGATTGCAAGGCACGCAAATGAGGTTTACAAGACAGAATTTTGGATAAGAGTGGAGATATAATGCGAGAAGCTCCTTCCAGAGGTTCTGGAGCTTGCGAAGTGGGAGAATAAGTTGGTGGGAAGATGTTACAGGGCAATGTATTATATCGGCATCAATCCCTATAATCAATTGGGTGACTCAGAAATGTCCACGGCAACGATCGTAACCGAACTTCCTGTGACGACCTTAAAAGAGATTGAATACTGGTCAGAAAGAGAGGGGACAGAGAAATCCATCTTCCTGACTGGATTGATAGACGAGGGGTTGCACGAGTGGAAGATGCATAAAGCACTCAGTATGTATAAAGATCATCAGGTAACATTATGGAAGGCAGCCGAGATTGCCGGAGTTTCCTTATCAGAACTGTTAGCAGAGTTGCCAAAACAGAAAATAATCTTTCAATACGATATGGCGGAGTTGA
>JAUVEF010000055.1 GCA_030594905.1 Methanosarcinales archaeon | reverse complement strand
GACTTGCGCGTTGCGGGGTGCTATTACAAAGCAGGTGAGATCTGAAAACAATCTCCTCGGAATATCTCACCTGCTGGAGAGATCCAACCTGTTTTTGGCAGATCGTAAAAAACCAATTAATCAATAGCTGCTGACGTGATTAGATTATATATGCTACATTCTATATTGTTATTTCATGAAGATCGTGGAGATATTCGATATTTGACGTTTTGAAATCGATAGCAGTGGACATATTGTTACAGATTAACATGGTGTCAGAAAACGTCAGAACCAGGCATTTTGTATCTTACCGCCTCACATTTTCTTGTGAAAATGTATGTAATATGTAATCTTGGGGTTATCCAAACACGCACCTTTCGGTCACCTCGAAAGTATATGCACCACTGCGGTGCCGCCTGAACCGCCAACGTTGTGCGTCAGTCCAACCTCGCCTGCAACCTGCCGCTTGCCTGCATCGCCGCGCAGTTGTGTCGCGACCTCCACGGCTTGCTTGATGCCAGTTGCGCCCACCGGATGCCCGCAGGCTTTCAGACCACCTGACGGATTCACAGGAAGATCGCCGTCGATTGCGGTGATCCCATCCTCAGTCACCGGTCCGCCAGTTCCTTTCGGGAAGAACCCGAGATCCTCGATCGCACATATCTCTGCTATCGTGAAGCAGTCGTGCACCTCCGCGAAATCAATGTCTTTTGCGGTCAACCCCGCCATCTTGTACGCGCGGGATGCTGCTGCTGCCGTTGCGGCAAGCGTGGTGATGTCAGACCGATCATGTATGGTAATGGTGTCGGATGCCTGAGTGGTTGCCCTGATGCGAATCGGCGTGTCGGTGTACTTTCTCGCAACATCCATCGGCGCAAGCACCACAGCAGCCGCGCCGTCTGTGATCGGCGAGCAATCGAGCATGTGCAGTGGATCAGCGATCATAGCCGATCGCAGCACCGCATCGACGGTTATCTCGCTTCTGTACTGGGCTTTCGGGTTCATCGTTGCATTGTGGTGGTTCTTCACCGCTGCGGACGCGAGTTGCTCTGACGTAGTCCCATATTCGTGCATATGCCTGCGTGCGATCATCGCGTAGAGTCCGGGGAATGTTGCGCCAGCAAAACCCTCCCACTCACGGTCAGCCGCGGCTGCAAGCATATCGGTTGCCGCCTGCATGCTCACATCAGTCATTTTTTCAACGCCAGCAACGATTGCAATATCAGCATGACCTGATGCAATCGCAAGCGCACCCATCCTGAAGGCAAGCCCGCCGGATGCACATGCAGCCTCCACGCGAGTGGACGGCACATGCATGGACGCAAGACCTGCGTAATCAGCGATTAACGAGGATATGTGCTCCTGCTCCACGAACCTACCCGCGCTCATGTTCCCGACAAAGAGTTCGTCTATCTCCTCGCCCTGCACGCCGGCATCCTCGATCGCCGCAACGCCCGCCTCCACAATGATATCGCGGAACGACCGATCCCAGAATTCTCCGAACGCAGTGCACCCGATTCCTATGATTGCCACTTCTCTTGCCATGATGATCACAGGACACTTTGGTCTTCGGTGTAATGAGATTTACGCGTGGAAAGAAGCATACGCAAACAACAGGAATATCCACATGTCTATCAAAACACGAACGATACAAGAGTAAATGATTGAGTTAATGCAAAAGTGGATGGTGTAAGATTGCACATGGTAAGACGAATCACACTCGGTAGCGGGGGTCCGAAACGGCTGTTCATCGGAGGGTTACACGGCGATGAATGGAAAGACACGTCTTTGATACTCGAATCGCTTGACGCACCTGCCACGGGGTCGCTCGTGATCATTCCAAAACTTACAGACCGTGCTTACATCAGCACCCTTGACGACCGGTACTACGACCACGGGGGCTATGGCACGGACGTGATCGCCGCTATCAAGGATATAAAGCCGGAAATTTACCTTGAACTGCATTCGTATAGTGATTTTGACGGATTGACCGATCCAGATCGCATACACCGAGTAGGCGTCCCGGCATACATCGAACTTGAAGATGGCGTTCTGATAGGCTCGATCTCGCCAATTCTGCGGAGGACATGCTTTTCGAGGTATGATGTTTGCTTATCATTTGAAATCCCGACTGAAAACAAGAAATCACAGAGACGGGTAAGAAAACTCCTTTTGTTCACAAGGGATTGTGTATCAAGAGACGAATTTCTTGATTTTCTGTTGGGCGAGTATCCTGATCAGGGGAAACGCGCAATCGAGAATTACAAGCGATTTTACGGTATTTAGAAGATATAACTTGCGTCCTATTACATTTCTGGTGACAAATGTGGGGAGTATACAGAACGCAAAGTGTCTGCGGTTACCTAACGGGTTTCGCCGCCACAGTGGGTATTTGGTGGGATGTTCTTAACCCATCTGCTCATGTAACATATCGGAGAGCCGAAAAAAACGGGGGCGCGGTCGTTCATACGAACGTATCGAGAACGACCTGCGCGCTACCATCGCCAAACGTGGCGACAGCAATCACATGACTTTGGTCGGAGAGTACTGTGTCAGAATTATATGTCCATGTCGAGCCAACCGCGGGCGGCGAATCCAGTGTTATATTCCTAAAGGTTCCATCTACGCTCACGTTTATGTACTGCACAAAGTTGGCGCTTGGTCCGCCGGCATAAGTGAAATCAATCGATGTTGAGTTCAGCCTCTCAGCAGTCACCACCACTATATGCAGCGGGGACATGTTGCCGCTCATCCCAAATGACAATGCACCGACGATTGATGCCAGCATCACGGTGATTGCGACCATCAGGATGGTTCCAATTACCGGAGAGACTGCGTGCTCGTCTTTTTTGATCTCTCTTCTTATTTTCTTTTCCATTTTAATCACCTCAATCAGTGTTGTTGGTTATCACACACCGTTATACCATATAAAGCTATTGATTTATCATCTATACCAGTAAAATAATGTTGAATTATCATTCAAGCCAGCACGATCAGAACGCAGGGAATACGTGTGACAGCCAGACAAAAGAGTTATAGAGTCGCAGGTATGAATGAAAAATATCTAACAAGTGAGAGATTCGCCAGGTACAAACACAACCCGAGGTAACTGTATGGAACTATCAGATGTCAGGAAAAAGATCGAAGAACTCGATGGAGGTATCGTAAAGCTGATCGCAGAACGCACCGACCTTGCAGGTACTGTTCTCAAGTTGAAAAAGGTAGAAGGGACTGGTATTTTGGATAAGGAACAGAATCATGTCGTTCTCAATCGAGCCATTGATCTTGCAACCGAACTGAATCTTGATACCGGGTCAATCAGAGATATCTTTGAGATCCTGATCCGGATGAACATCGAACGTCAGCATGAGCTGCGCGGTGAAGGGAACCTGCCTTAAATGTCGCGAATTGCGATAATTCTTGGATCAAAGTCTGATATGCAGATTGCAGATCAGGTAACCGGAGTCCTGGATGAGTCTGGTGAGAAATACGATCTTCAAGTCATATCCGCGCATCGGGATCCTGAAAAACTGGCAGATTATCTCGAAAGAAGCGATGCGCTTGTATTTATTGCGATCGCCGGGTTATCAGCAGCTCTTCCTGGCGTCATTGCCTCAAAAACTGATAAGCCGGTGATCGGGGTGCCTGTAAGCAAGAAACTTGGCGGGCTTGATGCGCTGCTCTCGATTGTGCAGATGCCGCCGGGTGTACCGGTAGCATGTGTCGGGATCGATAATGGCAAGAATGCCGCGCACCTTGCGATGAGGATAATACGATTGACCCGGGGTCTGCAATAACAATACTTAATATTGCTGAAATCCTAAAGTAATGATAATCTAACGATTTTAATTAGAGGTAAGATATATGGGTACGAAGAAAAAAATGGTTGAACGGGTCCGTGACCTGATGAGCCGTCCTGTAAACATCCGGAACATAGGTATCGTTGCGCACATCGATCATGGTAAGACCACGCTCACCGACAACCTGCTTGCAGGCGCGGGCATGATATCAAAAGAACTTGCTGGCAGGCAGCTCTTTATGGACTTCGATGAGGAAGAGCAGGAACGGGGCATCACAATCGATGCTGCAAACGTCTCGATGGTGCACGAGTTCGATGACGATGAATACTTAATCAACCTGATAGACACTCCCGGGCACGTCGATTTCGGAGGCGATGTGACACGCGCGATGCGAGCGGTCGATGGTGCGATCGTAGTCGTCGATGCTGTTGAGGGCGCGATGCCGCAGACCGAGACCGTGCTTCGGCAGGCGCTGAAAGAGAACGTTACACCTGTGCTTTTCGTCAACAAGGTCGACCGATTGATCAATGAACTGCAGGTCGATGCTCAGAGTATGCAGATCAAACTCGGGAAAGTTATTGATAATGTAAATAAACTGATCAAAGGGATGAGCGAGGAAAAATACAAGGAATGGCGACTCGATGCATCCGCAGGAAACGTTGCGTTCGGATCAGCGCTTTATAACTGGGCTGTCAGTGTTTCTTATATGAAAAAGAGCGGGGTAAGTTTTAAAGAAGTATATGACTACTGCACTGAAGGTAATATGAAGGAGCTTGCCGAGAGATGCCCGCTTCACGAGGTGTTAAACGACATGGTGATCAGGCACCTGCCAAACCCACTTATATCCCAGAAACGCCGGGTTCCTGTGATATGGCACGGAGATGCCGATTCCGATATCGGGAAGCAGATGACCGGGTGCGATCCGGACGGTGATGTTGCACTTATGGTAACCAAGATCACAAGAGACCCACACGCCGGCGAGATCGCAACAGGCAGACTCTTCAGTGGAACGCTTCGCCGTGGTCAGGAATTGTACATATCAGGCGTGTCAAGCCCTGATCGGATCCAGCAGGTGGGTGTGTTCATGGGTCCTGAGCGGCTTGAGGTTGAATTGATCCCGTCAGGGAACATTGCGGCGGTAACCGGGCTTAAGAATGCGATCGTGGGCAGCACAGCAGCCTCACTTCGGGACATGACCCCGTTTGAGGTGATCACACACGCAAGCGAGCCGGTGGTCACAGTAGCAGTCGAAGCAAAGCACATGCGAGATCTTCCGAAGCTGATCGAGGTCTTAAGACAGGTCTCAAAAGAGGATCCGACGCTGAAGGTCAAGATCGACGAGGAGACTGGCGAACACCTGCTTTCGGGAATGGGCGAACTGCACCTTGAGATCATATCTCACCGGATCGAGAGAGACAAGGGCGTTGAGATCACCACATCCGAGCCAATCGTGGTGTACCGGGAGACTGTGACGGGCAGTGCAGGACCGGTCGAAGGAAAGTCGCCGAACAGACACAACCGGTTCTACATCAAGGTTTCACCGCTTGACCAGGAGATTGTTGACCTGATCAAATCAGGCGAGATTGCTATGCGCATGGACAAGATCGAGAGGCGTGATAAACTGATGGAGGCGGGCATGGACAAGGACGAGGCAAAGAGCATCGCTGCGATATCAGATACAAATATGCTGATCGACATGACCAAAGGTGTCCAGTACCTGCGCGAGACGATGGAATTGATCATCGAGGGATTTGAGGAGGCAACAACCGCAGGTCCGATGTCAAGAGAGCCGAGTCAGGGCATCAAGCTGGTGCTGGTTGATGTCAAGCTGCACGAGGATGCTGTGCATCGCGGTCCCGCGCAGGTGATCCCGGCTGTGCGGCAGGCGGTCCAGGCAGGAATCCTGATGTCGGATGTGACACTGCTCGAACCGTACCAGAAGGTCTTTATCCAGATACCGCAGGATCAGATGGGCGGTGCGATCTCAGAGATCCAGGGGCGGAGAGGCGCGATACTGAACATGACACAGGAAGGCGACGTCACTGATATCGAATCAAAGGCACCGGTCGCAGAGCTGTTCGGGTTTGCAGGCGATCTTCGATCGGCAACCGAAGGAAGAGCGCTCTGGAGTACGGAGTTTGCCGGATTCGAGCCGGTTCCACGAAACCTGCTGACTGAAATCGTGCAACAGATCAGGACCCGGAAGGGGTTGAAGCCGGGAATACCAAAGCCGAGTGATTTTGTCGGTGAATGAGCAATAAGTGAAGATGCAATTCTTTCAGCAGGGATCGGATTCTCTGCTGATTCTTTTTTTATTTTTGCTCCGAAAAACAGTTGGCTCTTTGACAATTCGCGAGTGCAATCATTTCGTAGATGAATCTTGCTGGTGTGGTGTTAAGTGCCCAGGGATCACGAATGGTACGAATAACCTAATTTCACGAATGCTAAACCAGAATAAATTCGTGTCATTAGTCCATTAATTAAATCCATGATAAAAACTGTTATAAATGGACCAAATTCTCGATAAACTCCCCAAAACCAAATTAAAGCGAGTTTTGGTAAATGCCCGATATGGCTGGTCAGTTTAAACACCTTCACGCGAATATCGGAGCCGATTATACTTCGCACCGCTACAAATCGAGCCGTAACTCCATTCCCCACACCCATCAAGATCTGTGACGACGCTCCCAGGTATATTATTACTTGCAAGCCCTCTAAAACCAATCGGTGATATTGATATCGGTAAACTTGCAGAAGATGATGCCATATCCGAGCACGAGCATGGCAAGTGAGATAAGCCATGCCCACCGCAGCAGTCGTCCCCGAAGCTCCGGATTTTCGAGATCGATCATGCCTTGATCCTTTTTAGCCTGAACGTGTTTTCGCGCTCCATCTCTTCGAGACGCAGTTCGATGAACCGCTCTGCCTCGGTCAGTTCAGGTATCACCCGAAACTCGAGCGCGTTGACCCTTCGCTTGGTCCGTTCGATGTCATCAAGCAGTTTCTTCATCGCGGTCTCGATCTCCGCTGCAATGATAATCTTCTCAACAAGTGTCTCGTGCGCCTCCACAGCCTCATCAAGGCACGAACTCGTCCCTATAATCCCGTATCCACGTTTGCACAGGCTCTTACGTATCTGCGAGGACTCGATCTTCGGAACTACTACGCCCATCACGTTCTTGCTCTCAAGCTCGATGTTTGGAATGTCCTTGAGCGCAAATGCGGTTGATTTTATTGAGACCGTACCTTCAACAGCTTTTGCAAGCCCGATCTTCTCGTTTGCAGCCGCATAAGCGGCATCGAGCTCGGACCTGACATCTTTCGCCTTGTTGAGCAGTTCAAAGAACTCAAGGATCAGACCGTCGCGCTTCATCTTCAGCAGCTTATGTCCGCCCTCTGCGAGTTTGATCTTCTTTTTCAGTTCTATGAGCTCGGACCTTGTCGGTTTTATGTCGCGGATCGCCATGAGTATCTACCTGTTTGCCATCGTTATTTGCATATTCCTCGATTGCATTCCCATGGTTTATAGCACCATGGATAATAACCTTGCTCTGTGCAGCACGGTGCGTTCTTGTAGCCGCAGTGAATCCGCCGGATCGAGACCTGAGTGAAATACACAGTCCCATCCGGATCCACTGCTGCGCCCACTCCTGACTCATCAAATTCATGTTCAGTGGTCTTCTGCCCTGTTTCGTCGCTATCC
>JAUVEF010000026.1 GCA_030594905.1 Methanosarcinales archaeon | reverse complement strand
ATAGGTCACTCCTGATATGGTATTGTCGATGATGACTTCATAATCCTTGAAATGTTTTTCAGCGATGCTGTACGCCCGCTCCTCCTTTGCAACCCAATCATGATGCACATCAGATGATTCTTCAACCGTCTCTATGATCCTCAATTTTGGGTTTTGTGGGAGTTTGGAGCCTTTGCAACATGCAACAGCGACCTCATCAACCTCCTCGAATCCGGAGAGCGCCACTGCCAGATCGCCTACAACGAGTTCGGTACCTCCGTATTTTCTGAAGTCTATCGCCTTTTCCGCGGATGAAACAATAAAGATCTTCATTTATGATCACCGATATCAAAAACGACTTTTTTCAACTCCCTTTTGTCAAGCAGGTCTTCTTTCCCAACCGTAAATCTTGTCATGACCCTTGTATACTTCCCTTTGATGATCTCTCCGGTTACGTCAGCCTTTACGCCGTTGATGGTTGCAGACGGGCTATCCACAATCACAGGAACAACGAAACCAAAGTCCACATCGATAGAAGCGCCCTCATTTCTTAGGATCGCGGTTACCTTATTATCACACCTGCTGAACTCAAACGAGAGCAAGCTCTCCCCGATGGCAAGCCTCTCAATTGATACGCCCCAGTCGGCGGTGATGTACGGGCAGATTCTAACGCTTTCAGGAGCGCGGGGTTCTATTCCAAGCAGCCCGCGCACGATCGCGTACAGATAGATCGTTGCAGACCACGCCTGGATGAAACAGCCGGCAGGATCTGCTAATGCGGACGGCTCAGGCGGCACGTCTCCTGACATGACTTCCTTGAAGTATAGCCTGGAGAAACGCTGCATCTCGGTCATCTGATATGTCTTGAGGAACCCTTCCTTGAAATTCCCCCGCGCAAACTCGGAATACGCAACCCAGCCCGTAACAAATGGCCAGACACCACCTTTCTGGTAGCTGTTCCCATCATATTCAGGATCGCTCCTTGCACGGGTCCTGACGCCCCATGGTGTCGTGAACTCGTCGCTTTCCATCCATGCAAGGATCTTGTCCGCCTTATCCGGTTCCATGAGATCAAAGAAGACCGGAAGGACTGCGTTTACAGTCATATCCTTCTTCAGTGTACCATCGGGCTGTATCGTGTCGTACAGGAACCCTTGCGCCTCGTTCCAGTACCTTTCAGTGATGAGCGTTTTGAGCTCACGGTATCGTGCCGTATACGTCTCTGCAAGTTTGGAGTCGCCAAACTCCTGTATGATCTCTGCTCCGCACCTGAATGCGTGGCTGAATATCGCCTGAACCTCGACCCCGGACTTGCCCCGGAAGTAGGAATCCATCCACTGCACATCATTAAGAAAACCTTCGGGACCGTGCTCGATCAAGCCATCGCCGTCACGGTCGGCTTTCAGGCACCATTCAAGCGCCCGTATCATATCATCGTACAGGTGCCGCACAAAAATTTTATCGCCGGACCACTTATAATAATCATACAGTGCAATCACAAAGAGCGGGGTTGCATCGACGCTGTAATAATAGATCGTTCCGTCCATCCTGGTTTCGTGTGGAATCTCTCCCCGGTAGAATGGAACCCGGACTGCATCATCGCCATCCTCCTTTGCCTGGAACCGTGCAAGCAGCGCAAGTGCACACTGGGACGATAGAAAGTCCCCGATACAATTGCTGCCAAATACCGTCCATGCGATATCCCTTCCGAAGTATGTTGGGAAGTGCGGCAGTCCAGCCATGAATCCAAGACCGTAACCATGTTGATAGTGCTTCAACAGCAGTATTCCAATCTTAGATCGAATAAAAGCATCATCTATCTCTTTAATTCCAGATTCAATGGTCAACATTCTCTGGATATAATCGGTGTATGAACTTTTTACCTCTGCAAGCAACTCTTCTGACGAATCGATCAATTCTTCGGATTCATCGATTAACCGGTGATATGTCGCATCGCCACCAGTCAGTGCGAACTTGATCTCAATGGTATCCCCTGCATCAATCGCGATCTCGTAAGCCATGAGTGTGCCGCCCATGCAGTGTTCCGACGGACCCGGAAACCTGTTTTCCAGTTTACATGCATCCAGATCAGCAACATCGAAGCAGACATATTTTGGCTTAAGATTTGAGCGAAAGAGCATCAGCCAATTCGGACGTTTGTGGTGCCGCACAAGAACCATCTTTCTGCGCGGATCATACGTCACGAGATATTTCCGCTCCTTCCATGCATCACCAGTCTGTTTAAGTGCCCATTCAAGATTTGTGACCGGATTCGCGACAAATTTGAATGTCGCTCTCGTATCTTTCGTGTTTTTGATCCTGAATCTCCAGAAAACCCCCTGTTTGAGTTTTGGGACAAAAACAGACTGGTTGATGGAGAATTCTCCAATCTCAAACGTTCTTCCAACATCACCGCTGAAGACAAACTCCTTGCAGAAATCGGGCAGCCAGTTGATTTCATCCTCGCCGTCCACAATCAAGCCAAAGTTCACGCCGTCTGCAACTTTTAGCGGCAGATTCCAGATGCCGTTCCACCTACCCTCGAATCTCCCATTTTTATGCCCGATGACATAGACTCTCAAGCCCGCAGAAAGAAAATTCGATTCAAGTTCCTCAGTTTCATGCCATTCCATCATGTTCATACCACAGACAACTTGGTCCCGCGTTCCGGCGTAAATCAGATATAAGCGAACCAGTTATACATCTTATGTTGGTTCTTATAAATATGATGTTGCAAACATGGGGGTTTCGCGTATTTTTTATAGGGCATCATGGAATGCCCGGATTGAAATACCCCTCGCAAGAACAAAACCTTTATCCCAAAAACAACCAGACAGATAGCGATGAAACAATTGAGTGCTCCAAAGCGAATCGCAAGGATAAAATTCGGTTTGATTTCTCCACTGGAATATCGGAACATGAGTGTCACTAGGATCATCACAGCCGATACTTATGATGAAGATGGATTTCCAATCGATATGGGGCTTATGGACCCAAAGCTTGGAGTAATCGATCCCGGATTGCGGTGCAAGACCTGCAGCGGCAGGGCTGGCGAGTGTCCGGGTCATTTTGGACACATAGAACTGGTGGCACCATGCATACATGTCGGATTTGCCAAGCAGATACGAAACATCCTGCGAGGCACGTGCCGAAGTTGCAGCAGGCTGCTAATCGAACCCGTGGCAAAGAAGGAACACCTCGAGCAGATCGGGGTTTTGCGGGGCAGGGGGCAGCCCATCGATTCGGTAGTCGAACGCGTCTTTGCCGAGGCTGTAAAGACTGATGTGTGCCCGTACTGCGGCGAACACCAGATAAAAGTCATTTATGAAAAACCAACCACGTATTACGAAGACGAAAACAAGCTTCTTCCAAGCGATATCAGGGACTGGTTCGAGCACATACCTGATGAAGATATTACTGTTTTTGGCATGGATCCGGCAAACGCACGTCCTGAGTGGATGATCCTGACTGTGCTGCCGGTACCACCTGTCACGGTGCGCCCCTCGATCACGCTGCAGACCGGGCAGCGGAGTGAGGACGACCTGACACACAAGCTTGTTGACATTATCCGTATAAACCAGAGGTTTCAGGAAAATAAGGAAGCTGGCGCGCCACAGTTGATCATCGAGGATCTATGGGAACTCTTGCAGTACCATGTGACCACTTTCATGGATAACAGCGTCTCGGGCATACCACCAGCAAGACATCGGAGTGGAAGACCGCTCAAAACGTTGTCACAGCGTTTGAAAGGAAAAGAAGGGCGATTCAGGGGGAGCCTCTCTGGTAAGCGTGTGAATTTCAGTGGAAGGACTGTGATTTCTCCGGATCCGAATTTATCGATCAACGAGGTAGGCGTTCCTGAGCGGGTCGCAAGAGAACTGACGTTTACGATCAAAGCCGTGCCAAGAAACATCGAAGAACTAAAGGAGTACATCCGCCGTGGTCCGGTCAATCACCCGGGCGCAAACTACACCGTCCGCACAGACGAGCACAAAATGAAGGTTACCGAGATGAATAAGGAGGAGCTTGCCGAGACGATCGAATACGGGTGGTTAGTGGATCGGCATCTCAAGGACGGCGACATTGTGCTCTTTAACAGGCAGCCATCGCTCCACAAGATGAGTATCATGGCGCACGAGGTCAAGGTGATGCCTGGAAAGACGTTCAGACTGAATCCAGCAGTCTGCCCGCCATACAACGCTGATTTTGATGGCGATGAGATGAATATCCATGTGCAGCAGAACGAAGAGGCAAAAGCCGAGGCAAAGATACTGATGCGGGTGCAGGAAAATATCCTCTCGCCAAGATTCGGCGGACCGATCATCGGGGGAATCCATGACCATATCACAGGCATGTTCCTGCTGACTCGTGAGAAACAAATCGATAAGAACAGTTCGCTTGAGATTCTGCGGAAGGCGGGTGTGCGCGACCTGCCAGAACCGGATCAAGTCGTTGATGGTGCCCCCTACTGGACCGGAAAGCAGATATTCAGCCGGATTTTACCGGGCGGGTTGAATCTCGAATACAAAGCAGAGATCTGCCAGGAATGCGACACGTGTATGAAGGAGAACTGTCCGAACGACGCTTATGTTGTTATAAATAGCGGAGAACTGCTCTGCGGCACCATCGATGAAAAATCGATCGGCGCTTTCAAGGGCTTGATCATCTCAAAGATCGTCAAGGAGTATGGGGCTTCTGAGGGTACACGGTTCATAGACAATGTTACCAATCTTGCGATCAGGGGCATTATGTACCACGGGTTCAGCTTTGGGATTGATGACGAGGATATCCCGGAAGAGGCAAATAAACAGATACAGGAGATCAGTAAAGAGGCTATCCATGGCAAAGACGGCATCGAAGACCTGATCGATCGATACGAGCACAAGGAGCTCGAGCTGCTGCCAGGGCGGACTCTTGCAGAGACGCTCGAACTGCGGATCATGCAGGTTCTCGGAAAAGTTCGTGACATGGCTGGCGACCGGGCAGGCGTTCATCTCGGTATCGACAATTCAGCGGTTGCGATGGCTGTGTCCGGCGCAAGAGGCTCAATGCTTAACCTCGCGCAGATGGCTGCATGTGTCGGACAGCAGGCTGTGCGTGGCGCGCGTATTCACAGAGGATACTCGGATCGCACGCTTCCGCATTTCAAAAAAGGAGATCTCAGCGCGGACGCTCACGGATTTGTACAAGCCTCCTATAAGAGTGGGCTTTCACCGACAGAGTACTTCTTCCACGCAATCGGTGGCAGAGAAGGTCTTGTGGACACTGCGGTGCGAACGTCCCAGTCAGGATACCTTCAGCGGAGGATGGTGAACGCGCTTCAGGATCTGGAGGCACAGCACGACGGCACGGTAAGGGATACACGCGGCATAGTTGTGCAGACCCTGTTTGGCGAGGACGGTGTTGATCCTTCACATGGTTTTGGTCGTGATCAAATCAACCGGATTGTCCGGGATGTGGTGGAGGTGGAGAAATGAGTGGCAGTGTAACAGCAAAAGATATTGAGAAGCGGGTCTATGCACTCTCACTACCGTCGAAGATCAGTGATACCCTGCGCGAGGAATTACTCGAGGTTATGCCTGATGCAGGGCAACTGGATGAGATCCTCGCACGTGTCGCGGACGCGTACGCTGATGCCTGTGTCGAGCCGTGCGACCCTGTTGGGGTGGTGGCGGCACAGTCGATAGGAGAACCGGGGACTCAGATGACGATGCGTACATTCCATTACGCAGGAGTTGCCGAGATCAACGTAACACTCGGGCTTCCGAGACTGATCGAGATCCTTGACGCCCGGAAGAACCCAAGCACTCCGGTGATGACTGTATATCTACAGAAACATGACGGTGCAAGCCGGAGACTGGCTCAAAATGTTGCATGGTTGATTCAGAAGACGACCATCGTAGATCTGGGCGAGATCATCACCGACCGCACGAATCTAAGAATCCTTATTGAACTCGATGAGGGTGCAATTTATGAGCGAAAGCTGACGATGCCCGATATCATCGAGAAGCTCGAAGGAAAGCTGAAGATCCAGATCAGTGCGAGTGGATACGTGCTCACACTCGAACCGAATGAACCTAATCTCGGTTCGCTGGTTATGCTCAGCCGAAACCTCAGGAAAGTCGTGCTCAAGGGTTTTGATGAGATTACACGGGTGGTTATACAGAAGGAAGGTTCCGAATACGTGCTGTACACCGAAGGCACTGCGCTTCAGAAAGTTCTTGATATTGAGGGCATGGATCCGGCGCGAACGACCAGCAACCATCCGGGCGAGATGTGCGAGGTCTTTGGCATCGAAGCTGCCCGGAGTTCGATCATAAATGAGATATTAGCCACACTGCGTGAACAGGGACTGAACGTGGATTCAAGACACATCATGCTCGCCGCTGATATGATGACCTGTGATGGCGAGGTCAAGCAGATCGGGAGGCACGGGCTATCCGGTGAAAAAGCAAGCATCCTTGCACGAGCGGCATTCGAGGTGACTGTGAATCACCTGATCGATGCAGGTATGCGTGGCGATATTGATGAATTAAGCGGCGTCACCGAGAACGTGATCGTCGGGCAGCCGATCCGCCTTGGAACGGGTAATATCCGCCTGATTGCCAAACACATACCCGGTGTGTCGCAATCATAACCCTCACGTCCGCACGACGTTCTCACTCCCGCACTGCGGACAGATGATCGGAACGAAGTTTGGGTCGGATTGGAACATGAAATCACATACCGTACATGCAAAGTACACCATTGATTGGTCAATGTCGTCCATGGTGATTAATAGTGCATTACGGTATATATATTTAACTATACTCCATTTCAAAGTTCTGCCTGAAGGCGACATCAACCACCTGTCATTATATTTTGGTTGCGCGGAAATACCGAAACTGTACGTGTTTGGCAACCACGGCTAAAACATATACCCCGGAACTATTACCACACCTGCATCGACGCATTTGCTTTAAAATCGGAACGATATGGCACTATGGCTTCAATCTGGAATTATAAAAGCGGTGATCGAATGATTCGTCGATGCGCGGACACTTGAAGGGTTGCAAGATGCGCAAGCGTGTACGAGGGGGACTCTCACGTACTGTTCTTGGACGAGGGGGCGCGAGTGATTGTTTGCCCCTTGGCTTACTGTGTGCGTATTATCTGGTAAAACGTGCAGGATAATGGACGAACCATCGTGAATCAACCCTGGTTGGGTCATTAAAGCACAATCTACCCTATTCCATCACAACTCCTTTCGATAAACCGAAACATTTAAGTACGAAGACTTGCACATGATGGAATGTATTTGTCGATACATCGACAGATGATAACAATAAATGGAGGACAACACAGTGAAAACCGAAACATACGGAACAGTGAGCACATTGCTGGCTTTAATGCTGATGCTCGTCAGCGCGTCATGCATTACAGCAACAACTCCGCCCTTAGCAGAAGCGGTTCCGGTACCGATGGAGGCGCCACCACCGGAGGATATGCTATATGGATCCGATATAGACATAACAAAGCTTCAGATCAGCCCACGACATACTGGAATGGAGTTGATGCCCGGCGAGAGCGATGAAATCACCGTAACGGTTAAAAACACGAACAACGAGACTGTACCGGTGAATCCCATGGTCGTGGATCAGCCTTACAGCGAGTATATATTCGAAGCGGAGTGGATCAACATAACACCTGGATCCGCAGAACTCGAAGCGGACGCTGAAGTGGTGTTCACGATCTCGGTTGCAATCCCGGATGACGCCGAGCGCGGGCACTACAATACGCAGATCGCATTCACAGACGATTTGATGCCGACACCATACCCGCCACCATATCCGCTGTACATCAATGCACTCGACCTGTACATCAGCGTGTGGAAGCCGCCTGTGATGCAGATTCAGCCAAGATATATCCATGACTGGGTCGGATCGGGTAAAGCGTACGATTATACGATTAACCTGAAGAACACGGGTGGTGAGGATATCGAGATCGATCCCGAGCTTAAACCTGAACGATGGTACTACGAGATGGGAGGACAGGCATTTGAGGATGACGCAATCACCATAACTGCGCCAACGGTTGTGCACGCGAACGAAACTGCCACGGTGAACATCCATCTTGAAGTGCCCCTCGGCGCGAATGGCAAGTACTACTCCGGACTTGATCTGGGAATCGATGACTCGTCGAGTGGAGGCTGGTACGGGGAATCTGAAATGGTGCAACTGAACTTTGTGGTCTGGACACAGCCGACAGAGCCCTATATGAAAGAGTTCACAACAACGACTGCCGCGCCCATAACAATTGAGATCGAGTCGAACCAGTACCGCTACGATATGTGTGGAGGTGGAAGCAGCGGAAGCGGTGACGACGAGAAGCCGTCCTTTGACGTTGTGCTCAAGGGACCTCCTACCGGAGATCCGGTCACACTGACAAGAACAGTGGTTGAACATCATGGCTCTGTACATCTCGGTAGCAGCGACTGCACCCCGCCATGGGAGACTGACAGCAGCGGAATGTATAACGAAGGTCACACCAGTTACGTTGAGCGCTACACAGCGAACGGACAAATCGGAAACTGGGAACTCGGGATACTTCCGCACTACGTCGAAGAGTTCGAGTACACGATAGAGATCGGAGATTCGGAGACGTGAGTACGCCACGAATGACGGAGGTGATGAATAATCATGGAAGGACTATTCACAAAAAATAGCGCTGTTCGGGGGCGCGGGCTTATGATTACGCTTATGCTCGCGCTGGTCTCTGCAGCAGCAATCCCTGGAGTGGCAACCGCTGGCGTAGAGGAGTTCTATGTATCGACGCATGAGGTGGTGCATGAGGTGGTGGTAGAACATCCATCCGAGATGGTGGACATGGCGGAGATAAACCTCACGATACTCCGGATCGATCCGAGCTGGTATGATATGGAGTTGATGCCAGGCGAAAGCCACGAATCCACCGTAACGGTGATAAATCCGAACAACGAGACTGTATCGGTGGATCCAATAATCATTGAGGATCCTTACAGCGAGTGCATCTTTGATGAGGACTGGATCACGATAACCCCGGCAGCCACAGAACTCGAATCGGATGGTGGCGAGGAAGAGTTCACAATCGCAGTTGCGATCCCTGATGACGCCGATCTTGGGTATTATGGTATGATGATCGCATTCACGGACGATGCGAAGCCATACCCATTTCCGGAATCGCAACCGTATCCGTCATACATCAACACATTGAACCTCCACATTGAAGTCTGGAAGCTGCCTGTTGTGCAGATTCTGCCTTCCCAAGTTCGGGACCGCGTTGAACCGGGTGAGGGGTACGCTTACGTAATCACTCTTAGGAACACGGGTGATTACGACATCGACATCGATCCGGAGATTGCGAGCGTGATGCGGTATGGATGGTACGACACACCACCTGCATTTGAGGATGATGCGATCACCATCGACGCACCAGCGTCTGTGCCTGCGAACGGAACTGCCACAGTGAACATCAGTCTTGAGGTGCCTGCCGGCGCGAAGGGCAGGTACGATGGCGAAATCAACCTGGGAATCGATGACCCGAGTAGGGGTAGATGGGACGCGGAAGGTGGAACGGTACGCCTGCGCTTTGAGGTATGGGAACAGCCGACAGAGCCGTTTCTAAAAGCGTTTGCGATAGATACTGACGCGCCCATAACAATCCTGGTTGAGTCGGGAGAGCAAAAGTGGTCTGGCATGTATAGAACCGATGGCGGAGACGGAGGTGATTGCAAGCCGTATTTCAACCTGACCCTTGAGGGACCGGATGGGATTTCGACGCTTGCGCCAACCATGGTCATATACCATGGCGCAGTCAGTCTCAGCGGTATAAGCAAGTACGGATACGCCCCAGGTGAGATGGGGCTCGACGAAGTGTACAATGAGAACTATACCAGTTACACCGAAGAATACCTGGCGAACGGCACAATCGGAAACTGGGAACTCGGAATACTCCCCCACTACGTCGAAGAGTTCGAGTACACCATAGCAATCGGGGATGCGCCCTAAATAGCGAGTAGAGGGTGGGCGGGCGGATAGGTGTTGTCTCACACGCTTATTCGCCCTTTTCATTTCATTTCATTTCATTTCAATTTCCGGTGATCACATGAAGAAAACATTGACACAAAAACTGACACTGACATCGATCATACTCATACTCACGGTCTCAATTGCGCTCCTGATTGGTGCAGGCTGCGTGGAAACCGGGCAGAACAGCTATCCCTACAACGTCACATGGATTGGCACGCAGCCAGACGATTCCAAGACAATCGAGACGCATATCTCGCGCCAGATCGCGCCTTACCATGGCGTGGTGTATGGCAACGTGACAATCTCAAAATCGGAGAAGGTGGGCGTAACACACCTCCGTGTGTCTGCTACGTCGCCCGGGTGCTTGCATCCTGATCTATATGATTTCGCATACCAGAATCAGAAGCTTATC
>JAUVEF010000012.1 GCA_030594905.1 Methanosarcinales archaeon | reverse complement strand
CATACCTTCCTTGAATATTGGGTAGCCCATCGGCGAGTAGTAGCTCTGCCCGAAAATCTCTACTGAACCGGACAATTCAACCGGCGGATTTGCTTTTAGGAGATCAAGAACAGATTCCAGCTCCGGGTTAGAGGTTCCTGTGGCATTCTTTGTAAGGTTTATCTGGATTCCGGAGATGGATTCACCATTTTCAACCGTTACATACTCTTTTCCTGTGAGCCATCCGTCATGTTCCTCTTTCAATGCATAAACAGTGTATTTCCCCTCTTTTACAAATGAGAAATTGTATTCGACCGATGCATTACTTGTAACATTTGCATAGTACTGACCGGACGAATAGTCGATGTTGAACCTGTCAATAACGACATCCATCGGATCAGTTTCGTTCACGAGAACATCTTCAAGCAGGTTATCAAGAATGTTGGGTGAATGCGCCGGATTTAAGTCATCAGGATCTTCACAGATGCCTGTTGCATTGACATGCCGCACAAAATCGTTTCCCAGCATCGACTTGACCATTGCAGTGAGTCCCTTGTCGCTCATGTCCTCACCAAGTATGTGGAAACCGTAAGTCATGTACGAAGCTGCAATTTCATGCAGGTAATCATGTACCGGTCCGTAAAGGATGAAATTATCAAAGGTTTCATTTTCCATTGCATAGAGATCTTCGGAAGAGTTACCAAGTTCATGTTCGAAATTCAGGTCTTCATAATACTCAATTATGGATTTCTTGTACTCTTGCTTAAGGGAACCTTCTGCCGCCTCGTAATTGTGCATGGCATCATGAAGCATTGTCAGATTACCGTATAGTCCGGAATTAATAACCGGAGCGGTAAGGTGATCAACCATCACAGCATTGCCTCTCCTCTTTGCGGTTATACCTTCACCTATACCCCCAACATCATAGAGGTAAACAACCGGCATGTCCTGTATAAGGATTGCAGGCCAGCATTCCTTAGCCGACAAGCCTACGCCTTTGCCCTGTAGCCATTCCTGTGTGCCATGCCTTCCGAAATGAACTATAGCATCCATATCCAGACCACCTTCACCCGGCTTGTGGTTCAGCCAGAGATAGAATGCGATGTAGTTGTGTGATGGTGGAACTGATTGGTCGTGATAAAGCATTTCCTCGCTGGTCGTGAGACCTCGCGGGGGCTGCGGTGCAATGAGAATATTGCCAACCTCGATCTTCGGGAACACAAAGTACTGACCGGATTCGTTTTCATAAACCATTCCCTTTCCGGGCGCTTCACCCCATGTGTCAATTACACTCTGACGTGCTGCAGGTTCGAGCTCTTCAAACCACCCAAGATATGTTTCCACTGGCAACAGTTCCACGTCATAGTTTTCAACCATGTGTGCAAGTTCGCCAGGTGCCCAAACTCCTATGTTCCTGCCCTGCCGAAGCGCAAGTTCAAGGAACTCCGATCTGTTCAGGTTCATACCATCCAGATCATAACCGCTTTCATTCATAGCGTCTATGAAGTTTGGGATACTGGGCACAACATCAAGATTTGCAGCCACCATTGCACCCTGTTTTCCATGGTTGTAATAGATTATTGCAACTCTCTTATCCTTGTTTTCAATGCGCTGCAAATTCATCCAGCCGACTGTCCGGTTTATCAGCCAGTCCATCTGGTAATCGATAGGCTGGAAAGACCAGGCACCCAGTTCTACATCATATTCCGCCCCGCCGATAACGATGGATTCGATTTCACCACCGATTTCCATTATAGGAATCTGGTACTGGAACCTGCCGTCCTGTCCGCTAACGGATTCTTCCCATTCTTCGATCGTGCCCTGATACTGGATACCATTGATAACGGGCACATTCATAGCCTGAAGGGCTTCGGTGTGCCATACGGAAGAAGACATGCTTGACACGCCCATTCCAATGTCAATAAAAGCATTAACTTTGTACTCACCGCCAGCTTTAAAGAAGTCTTCCGCGTCATCGACATCGTAGATTATGCCTGGACGGAAAGCAGGAATTACATTGATGCCACGGGATTCAAGTTTTACTATCAGTGCCTCAGTAACACCATCACAGAGATCGCCATCATGTCCTGCAAAGAATATGACGCCTACCGTGTAGTTTTCGGGGTTATAGGTGTGGTGTGTACCATCGTCGTCCGAATACCACCCCAGATAAGATTCCAGATCTTCAAATATTTCATATCCGGAATCCGGATGGACGATACCGTTGGTTGGTGGTATGGAGGGTTCTTCGATCCTGATTGCGCCAGTATAATTTGCGAAAGGTTCTGAAAGATCAACCACCGAAAGATATGTGATCAGGCGAACGATGTTGTTATCATACTGTTTAAGCCAGTAGTCTTCAAGATGCGGATGTTTGGTATGGCTGACATAATTTATGCCTGAAAAATCTTCCAGATCATAGTTCCAGTCATACACAAAGGTGCCCGGATTGGTTTCATTGATCATTTCATGGATCTGGGGTTTTAAGTTTGTACCAAGGAAGGTCATGCTGCCTTTCCAGCTAATGAAAATAATGTCATACTTGCTCATACTGATGTTACCATCAAATGGTGTGTAGAGAATTTCCACACGGTTTTCGCGGTTACTGCCATACACATCCACCCAGTCATCCATACCCATGTCCTTAACGGCATGTTTTACCATGGAGGTTTCTTCAGCGCCAATAACAAGAAAAAGAATCTGCTGAGTTCTGTTAACACCGGGCAAGTCACTCGTAATCAGATCGATCTTCCGCGCTATGTCACTACCTTCCGGATTACTGGCAGTGAGTTTTACATCGAAGAATCCTGCACTATCATACGTATGTACCGGGTTTTGATCTGTCGAATTTGTTCCGTCACCGAAATCCCAGCACCATGAAGTTGCATTTTCGGACAAGTCACTGAATTGGACCGTCAGGGGGCAGTCTCCATAAGTTGTATTCGCTGAGAAGTTGGCAGTTGGTATGGAGTATGTCACTTCTTCCACTGCACCATACACCTTTTTCAACAGAACAAGATCCGTACCAACTTTTGCAGAACCGGTTTTGCTCACAGTTCTACCGGAAACCGTAGTACGATCAAGGTAGGAAAGGATCGCGTTGTGATCATTGCTGTTATTCTTACGCATGGCAAAAGTAGCGTTCACTGATGTTCCGTTAACGATTGTGAACTCACTCATGTTGGTAAGCCACATGCCACCCATGGCACTGCTGTGGATAACAGAAGCCAGCCGATACTCGCCATTTGGAATGGTGGAAAATATGTAATCACCCGTAGCGTTACTGGTGGTGTTGGCAACGAACTCACCATTCCGGTCAGTTAAGACAAGATCCGTACCAACTTTTGCGGAGCCGGTCTTGCTCACAGTTCTACCGGAAACAGTAGTATGATCAAGGTATGAAAGGATCGCGTTATGATCATTGCTGTCGTTCTTACGCATGGCAAAAGTAACGTTCACCGGTGTTCCGTTAACGATTGTGAACTCACTCACGTTGGTAAGCCACATGCCACCCATGGCACTGCTGTGGATCACAGAAGCCAGCCGATACTCGCCATTGGGGATATTAGTGAAACTAAAATTCCCATTTGTATCACTGGTCGTGTTGGCAACAAGTTCTATACCGCCATAGTTTCCAGATGCGGTTCCGGTAAGGGCGAGCGCGAGGATTGCCAGCGTCAGCACAGTCTGTATTCTGTTACGTTCATTTGTCATATTGCCGTCTCCATATTTTTTTGTTTTAGCTTGTATGTATGTGCGATTTACAGACAATCAGTCATGCGATTACACCTGCAATGTGATATTTCATCAATGTCTGCACATCATATCCAAATAATCTACTATAACTTAAATGTTTCTGTATTAACGGTCTGTCATACTTCGTATGGCTCACGACAATTTGCAAGATTTTTGGGAGCAGCATCCCCCATACCACCGAAACTTCCCACCTGTGCTCACAGACACGAATCGATACGTTCGGACAAACGTCGCGAATTTACACCAGGCACGATTGCGCAGTTCGTCCGGATGGCAGTATTCCAGGGAACTTCAATCATGCCATTCGGAGAACGCAAAACCCAAAAGACTACCTTCGCTTGAACCTTACCCCGATCCCGACCAGCGTACGGATCGCGATCACTGTGATCATCGGTAATGTGCCCCTTCTCTGTTTTGTATGGGTACGCTAATACCCCGACGCCAACAATCGAATCATCACATAAGGAGATAAAAGACATTGGTAGCCTCAAGGATATGAATTTAAAGACTGTTAGGGCGTACAATTTGAAGCTCAGCCTTCAAATCTTCTGGAACACCGAAGAACGTGTTGTTGCCGAGCAGTATCTTAAACGGTGGTACTTTTGGGCTACGTATAGCAGATTACAACCGATGATCGATGCTGCAAAGACTGTTAAGAGACATTGGAATGGTATCCTGAATTATTTTGACTCAAGAATCACCAATGGCATCTTAGAGGGAATTAATAGCGTTGTGCAGTTATTAAAGAGGAGTGCTCGTGGTTATCGGAATATCCGGAATTTCATGACCATGATTTATCTTCAATTGGGGCACCTGGATTTCCAGTTACCCACATGAAATAACGAAGAGCCATAACAAAACTGTGTATCGATCGTGACAGAGTTCTCTCCGCTCCATGCGCACTGCCTTTGAACTCGTCCCAGATAAACTCTCCCAAAACCCCCCCTCCAGCAGGCAGAAGACCTCTCGTCTCCCGCCCGCCAGAACACCCTGCCCTTCATTGATGCTTCGCTCGCGTTAGCTGATGGGCCGCTTCTTCGTGACACCTTCGAGACCGAAATCGACCATGATCCCCTTGATTACAGCGTTCTGAAAAGCCTTCTCAACTTTTGATAGCTTCTCTGCCAGCTCTGATTCAAGTTTTCGCGTGTGGCTTTCTGTTAAGCGTCCTGCCCCACGCGTCCCGGGTCTTTGCGCCCGGCAGTCTCCCCGGGCGCTTCCGGTCCGCCAGATGCAATCTCGCCCGGATACTGCTGCCCTGATCTGTTCATGATTGATCGCTCCTGCTGGTGCTTTTGTGACTCTTGCATCACGTAGCGATTCGTGGGTTCGGACGTCGGCGGCGGGGTGGTGGGTGGATATGGTATATACTCCCATCCAGAGATGTAGTATAGGAAAAGGAGACCGATTACATGCGGTATTTCTAATATACTTGGAATACTTGGGCCCCCACCAGAAAGGAGACACTTGAGCACCAGCGTCAGCGCCAAGTTGAGAGTCACACCCAATCAAAAATGATATACCTTTATGGCACAAACACAGTATAGGAAGTGTAAGTCCACCCACAAGGAGGGTGGTGCTTTGAGTGGAGTTGTCCTTGGACAGATGTGTAAGCGGGACGAATGTGGTCGGCTTTACCGCCTCCACATTATCGTGCCGGAGGGCACAAATTAATTCGGGGAAATAAAGGAGATATACAAAATGAAAGAAGCCATAGACCTAAGAGCGATTGGGCCGAAAATCCAAGAGCTGAAGAGATCTCGCAACACCGCGGTCTTCGCCCATCACTACGCACCAGCTGAAATTCACGAATTTGCCGATGTGCTGGGCGACAGCCGGACATTTTTTGAGGCGGTCGTCGCAGGTACAGACGCCGAACGGATCGTTGTCATCGCCCCTTACTTCTTTGCCGAGATAACCGCCTGCCTAATGCCAGAGACAGAGATCGTCGTCCCGGTAGTATCGCAATGCCCTGTGGCTACCCACCCGAACCTGGGTTTTGAGCGTATAAGCGACTTCAAGATCGCCAACCCCGGGGTACCCCTGCTCTGTTACGCCACCTCACCCCTCATGGCCAAGCTACTGGCTGACCGGGTGTGCGTTCCCGGCGAGGTGGTGAGCACCCTCAATAGCATGAAGGATGAACGAATTCTATTCATAGGTGAGAAGAACTGCGCCGCCGACGCCAAACGTCAGGTCGGTAGCAAGATGATTAATTATGACAAGAACCCGACATGCAACGTTTACAATTCAGCCGACGTAACAGATGTGGTAGCCATGAAGGAGCGTTATCCTGGCAGTTGTCTCATGGTGCATCCGGAGTCGCGAATGGAGGTGATCAAGCTGGCAGATCATGTGATGGGCACCGGAGAGATGCATAAATTAATCAAAGAAAACCCGCAGATCGATACGTTCATCCTGGGTACGGAGCTCGGGTTTTTCCAACGTATGCAGAACGAATTTTCAGATCGTACCATCGTCCACCTCAGTCCTTTCCTGATGTGCAACGTATTTAAGGTGTTCCGGCTACGCACCCTGCTGAGTGCCCTCGAAAACGGGGGAACTCATGTGCAGGTGGACCGGGTCGTAGCGGACCGGACGGCAGAGCTGCTTAGATCAATGTGGTCGTAAACCCGGGTGCCGCACCCATCACCATGGTAAAGGGCGAACATTAGTCATCGCATACTTCTCATGCAGCAAGAGGGTGGCGTCAGTTCATGGTTCGCCTCAATTACCATTGCCACGGCATCTTCTTTGGTTTTCGCGTGTGGCTTTCTGTTAAGCGTCCTGCCCCCCTTAATCTGCGCCGGGCAGTCCCCCCGGGCGCTTCCGGTCCGCCAGCCGCAATCCCGCCCGGATGCTGCTGCCCTGATCTGTCCGTGATTGGTCGCTCCTGCGGGCGCTTGTGTGACTCTGGCATCGCGGGGCGATTCCTATGGGTTCGGACGTCGGCGGGCGGGGCTGGTTTGCAGGAGTGTGGGCGGGGCAGAGTATATCGCTACAGAGACGGGATGTTAAGGTCCTTACAGATTTTATTGTCTGAAAATTACATTGTTGAGACCTATGTGGCTTCACAGGTTATCGCATATGAGTTTGGTTTCATGCAGTCCCCATGTTTACGAGAATGGTCAGTATCCGATCAATCCTTAGTCATGGCAGAAACCACCCCCCGCTCTCTAAGGAACCGTTTGCGATCTTCTCTTATGACCTCATCTGACCCAAGTATGCTGGGGGCATTTCAGGAGAATATCTAATTACAGGCCACATGCACCATTGGTCCCAGAGCATCCTCCACTGCACGCACATGATTTCAGGATGTTGAACTGGCTCGGCTGTATAATCGTCCAGTCGACCTTCGTTCCGTCCTTGTTATACAGTGTCACACGCAGCGGTGTTTCGGAGAACTCGGACTGCATGACATCTACCACGAGGTATGCCGTATCTCCGACATTTATTTCCATATCTTTTTTTGTCTTGCCAAAAAAGAGCCGCTTCTTTGACGCGTTCTGCTCTACCACTATGTTATTCCAGGTCTTGCCTTCGTTGATCGCTATGATCTCACAGGGGATTCTTTCTTCAGTCATGATCGGGATGTTTTAACACATTTTATATTGTCAGTCTCACGGCACTCTGTCTTCCTGAGCGCTGCAATATCTACTGTTTCATGGTTTTTGATTCAGCACACAGCACCATCCTCTCGCTATTACTTAAGACTGTTTGCCAAAACCAGCGGTTCTGCTGACAAAAGAGCCGGATATGTTTGAAAGACCCTTCTTCTACCATCACTTTTGACAGTTCATGGTCATCTCTTGCATGTATTATCGGGCGTATTTGATGAGGCATATCTCCCAATTGGTTCGGAGTCCGGGTTTAATCTTCCCTGATTCTGATAGATTCTGTGGTTTCCAACCTTTGCACCCTCGCGTCTTTCTCGTGAGCCAATTTATCGGCGATTTCGGTGTGGCGTGGCACGGATGCTGTTCTTCGGTCTACGGGATTAAAATAAACCGAATGTTTGCCACCTTCTCGCAAAAGCTGCAACCGTTCCGCTTCAAATGTTAGAGCAGCGTGGCGGCGCTTCATTCATGCCGCCACCAGTAACTCTTCTCTGATTGTATCCGACCCTATTTCAAGCCGCGTCAGTTCACAGTTTACCTTGATAATCATCTCTGCGGCTTCTCTCAGGTTTTCACGTGCTTCCGGGAGTGTCCTGCCCTTCGCGTATTTGTGCCGGGCAGTTCCCCGACATAGCCGATCCACCAGTCACAGTCTCGTTCGAATACTGCTGTGAATTTGTTTATGGTTGATCGCTCCTGTATGTGCTTTTGTGATTCTGTTTTGCAGAACAGCTCCCAATTATCTGCCGTATGCCTCCTTGAAAATGCCGCCTACTGCTTTAATCTCGAAACCACTTTATAATTCTGTTTCTTTTCATTATTCCGCAAGTTTTGAAAGAAGGCATGCAGATCATAATTTGCTTGTTTTGCAAGCTCTTCGCCTGCTTTGCGGACCTCTTGAACAATTGGGTCTTTCAACACGGTTCACACCCCCATTAACTCTTCTGGCGTATAAATAATCGGTGTGTCAAGATATACCAATTCTTTCACATACCCTTCTTCATTATTCTCCTGCATTATGTCCTTTGCCCTGCCCAAAACCCCCTTATGCCAACGCGGTGCCCGCCCATAATCGAGCATACCTGAGCACAGTCAAAGCTGCCGCATACAAATATGCCGCCACAAGGCATTCGCGGTAACGAAACCTCCCGACTCACCATCACACAAAAGCATCAAATAAATCAGCCTCGATACACACCCTTCCGATGCTTACAGTGAAGCAAGATCACGGCAAGCTCTTGATCCCGGATCTCATACCGTATTCGATAGTTACCGATCCGGATACGATACTCATTTTCATATCCTTTCAGTTTGATGCACCCACGCGGACGTGGGTGCTCTTTCAACATCACAATCCGCTTGATGATTCGGTCACTGACCTCGTCTGGTATATCATCCAGTTGCTTCTGCACTGGCTTTGGGATCACGACCTGATAGTGCATCAGTCTTTCTTGCGCCGCCCCGCGAGATACTCATCGATCGTTACATAGTCTCCTGCATGATATGCAGCACGGGCTTCCCGAATTTCAGCTTGCACAACCGGGTCTTCGTCCCACACCTCTTCCTCAGCACCTGCCATCTGCTCGTCCAGTAACTCCCAGAGCCGGAACTTGTCCCGTATATGTAGCTTTGTAACAGAGTCGACCAATGATTCGAACGGTATTGATAATTCCACGCTTTCCGGTGCCATGATTTTGCTCCTTTTAAGTTTCGTTTGGGATTCGCCCGCAATAATACTTTCGTACACCAGTCTCGGGTTGTGCGGGGTGATGACTCGCGTAAAGACCACACTCGCGTATTCTTTGCCGGGCAGTCCCCCCGGGCGTCGCCGGTCCGCCAGCCGCAATCACGCCCGGATCTGTCCGTGATTGATCGCTCCTGCTGGTGCTTTTGTGACTCTGGCATCGCGGGGCAATTCCCGGGTTCGGACGTCGGTGGCGGGGGGATGTGGGGTTGGGTGATGGCGCTAAAACGATTCTTGTGAGACTGGCGCCGATCTCCGCGGAGTGGCGTGGGCTGCGGGTGGGCGGTGGGGGCGTAGAGGAGCGCGGGAGACCGGGTCATGGCGGGAAATTTCTCTGCAGGTTTCATCTCGATGGTGCTTCGCCTGCGTTAAGTCTCTGCGATCAGCGCTCGCTTCAGCCGGTACCCAGCCGATTGTCCCGGTTCTTATTTTCCCTGATGATACCTACCGAGCCGTTTCTTTGTGGCACCCGCGAGACCGAACTTGAGCCATATCCCCTTTATAACGTTGTTCTATGTATTTTACTCTGCATCAGGAGTGATAACAGCATCCACCATCAATTGATGTATCGGAAAACTTGAATTTCATGCCGATACCGATATATTCCCACCTACCAGACATATCCGTTATGCCTGCTACTCCTCTGATTCAGGAAAAACTCCTGTCGCGCATATATGAGAAGATGCGGAGACTCGACTCGCTTCATCCCCTCCCAGCCGGCGCCGTAAAAAGACTGCACGAAGAGATGCGGCTGCTACACACCTATCACTCGGGTGCGATAGAGGGGAACACCCTGACACTCTCTGAGACAAAGCTTGTGCTGGAAGAGGGCATAACCATCGGTGGAAAAACGCTTGCGGAACACATTGAGGCAACCAATAACGCAAGGGCATTTGATCTTGTGGAGGCTATCGCGGGGAAAAGAAGAGCGATAGACCATGTCACGATCCAGGAGATCCACGAGGTTGTAACGGCAGGCATTCTCGAAGATGCCGGAAGATACCGCACCCATAACGTCAGGATAACAGGGGCTGTAAAGACGCCGCCTGACTGGTCAAAGGTGGTCGGGTTGATGGATGGACTGATCCGGGGGGTGGCCGAAAGCAGGATGCAGCCTATAGGGACCGCGGCTTTCTTGCATCACAGATTTGTTGAGATTCACCCATTCACAGACGGCAACGGGAGGGTAGCGCGTCTACTTGCAAACCTGTATTTGATCGCAAATGGCTATCCACCAGTGGTGATAAGAACGGAAGATAGAGGGAAATACTACATGTGCCTGAGGTCCGCGGATGCAGGAGACCCTGTGCCCTTCGCCGGTTTCATTGCAAAGTCGGTGGATGAGAGCCTGGCGTTGTATCTATCCATATTCGGCGGGGCTGATGAACTGGTGCCGCTTAAAGAGCTTGTGAAATGGGTGCCTTATTCGCAGGAATATCTGAGCCTGCTTGCGAGGCGGGGTGCTCTGGATGCGGTGAAGATCGGGAGCGTGTGGCATTCATCGAGGCGGGCGGTGGAGCGGTATGTGGGGGCAGGAAGGGAGTGAAGCCGCCCATGCCACCCTGCAATGAAGTGGAGCATCCGCGGGATTGCGGTCGGGCGTACCGGACTTGAGCGCGGACAGATGCGGGGTGGGTGCTGGTAGATTCGGTGGCGGGTGCTGGCGTGTAAGCGTGTAGGTGGTGCAGATTTGGTTACCATTTCCAGCATTTGGAACGTTGTGGTTGAAGTAACGTTTTGAAGGGAAGAACACGCGCCCGCAGCATATATGTCCTGTTGTATCAAGCATGAGGATTATGACGTCCCCATCGCCACAAGCTGCTTCTGAAGAAGTTCACTGGCAAACACACTATCAGGGATTCCCTGTTTCCGGGCATTTTCGTGAAGCACCTTTGAACTATCCGCGTCCATCTCGATCAAATAGTGCCTTTTTTGAATATCAACTTCAATCGCCACATCTTCGAGCAAATCATCGTACTCTGTGCTATCGTGAGTATCCCAAAACTCAGCAGCATCTTCATAAGTTTCGAATTCTTCAGGCATCTCTTCAACTTTTCTTCCGGGCATTGTAGTACCTCCTTTCTTTAAGGGTCATATCTCTTGCTGATATGATAAGTCCCGTATTCTGTCTTTTGTAGATGAAGACTGTAAATAGATATCGCCCTGCCAGGGTTATACCATAAGCCACATAAACATCCTCTCCCTCAACCATTCCCCGGCGTGAACGGCGGAAGATAGCTCCAGAAAGCAAAGATTCCTCAACTTCCACAACTGTGACGTGGTGTTTCCTTTGTATCTTCAAAGCAAATTTATCAATCCAGATTATTTCTTTTAGCAGCAAAATATTACCTTCTTTATACCATCTTCTGGTTCAAGATCGATCTCAATAGCCTCTTTTATATTTTCTAATGCGCCTGCCACGGTTTTCCCCCAGGGGATACAGCCTGATGAGGGGGTATTCGATGGCATACCACCCGCCGCCCCCTTTCACCGATCACAACGTTAAATTTCATTTTCAGATCAACTCTCATCAGATATTATGAGTTTCTGGGTCTAAAAATGTTCTCATGAACTAACTTTCCGATCCAAAATGAGAAAGAGCATTGCCGGATTGACCGAATACTACCTGTGCCTTCTCACGCGCTTCTGTTAAGCGTCCCGCCCTTCGCGTATTCTTTGCGCCGGGCAGTCCCCCCGGGCGCTTCCGGTCCGCCAGCCGCAATCTCGCCCGGATACTACGCCCTGATCTGTTCGTGATTGATCGCTCCTGTGGGTGCTTGTGCGACTCTGGCATCACGTGGCGATTCCCGGGTTCGGACGTCGTTGGTGGTGGTTTGCGGAGGTGTGGCGGGCGGGGTCTGGTAGTGTGCTGATGGATTGCAGCAGGGGGTGGGGTGAAAGTCTGAAAGTCATAGCCACATCATAACCAGTTTCATAACCATTTGTATCCCTTCCCGCGATGGAAAATCTGAATTATTCTGAAGCTATCAACATCTTCAAAATAAACAACACGATAATTGCCAATTCTCAATCGAAAAAGATCCGCCCCACCCCTGACGCCTTTTAATTTTTTAGTATCAAGCATTACACCATTTTCCGGCTCACTTAGGGAATATAACGCCTTTTTAACTTTGTTTCGTATATCTTCTGGTAACAACCCAAGTTGTTTTCCGGCAATTTTCGATAAAAGAATAGCTTTAGACATCACAAATCATCTAAAGATGTCCATTCGTCTTCTTCATCTAAGATCTTGTACTGTTCTAGCATAAATGTCTCATAGTCTACCCCCCCTATCAGATGCCGAATAGTATCGTCGTAGCTCTCTCCTTTTTTGCCGATAACTCTCAATTTCTCCACGGTTTTGGTTTTCAGTTCGACAGTCATGGTTTCCATACCCATCGCCATAGCCACTCTGGTTTCCATGATCTATAGTCTCCTTTTGTAAACACACCCCATGTATTAATAGATTATAAGCTTTACTGGTCTAAAAGATTTCGTATATTTCTATTATCTGAGCCCCAAAAAACTCGAAAGCCAGCCATCCAATCCACCCCATAAGAACACGTGAACCACGCGGACCAACCCTGCCACCGCGTCCATCATATCAGTCTCCCGAAGCCCCGCCGTGCCACCCTCCGAATGAAGTTCGGGAGCGTCCGCGGGCTTCAGAGGTCGGGTGTACCGGACGTGAGCGCGGACAGACGCGGGGTGGGGGTTGGTAGATGTGATAGCAGAAAAAGGATGAGTAAAGTGGCGGCGTCAGTTCATGGTTTGCCTCAATTATCATCGATGGGGCATCTATTAGGTTTTCGCTTGGCTTCCTCCAGTGTCCGCCATTCGCACATTCTTTGCCGGACCGTCCCCCCGGGCGCTTCCGGTCCGCCAGCCGCAATCTCGCCCGGAT
>JAUVEF010000069.1 GCA_030594905.1 Methanosarcinales archaeon | reverse complement strand
AAGAATATCGTATAGGAAAATATTGGCGTCGATAAAGATGGTGGTCCCGTTTTCTAGCTCATCCGGCATCTACACCGGCTCCAGGTCAGGACTCTCTATAATCTCTTCAACCCATTTTCTATTCGAAATTTTTATAAGCCCTTCCAACTTTTCAACAGGTGTTGTTTTTACTGTGATCTCAACCACTTCCCCTCTTCTCAAATTCAATTTTTCCAGTGGCTTCAAGATATCATCTTCGTACACTGCCTTTATCCGCAATAAGCATCACCAGTAAAAAGTTGATCTCCTGGCTTAAAAATCTTCGCTCATGCATGAAACCCGCCCGCCACACCATCACCTCATGTACACGCTTCCGCCCGCGTTCACCGGATTTTCGCAAAAGTAACCCCGCTCAAAAACCCACACCACAAACTCTCGGACAGAAAAAGAAGACCGGCGGCGCACAAACGCACCGCCAGCACCACCGTCGCCGCTGCCGCCGCAGCCCACGTCAGCATATCTCGATCTGTCCCGCCGCCGCTTGCAGGATCATCAGAGCGTCGAGCGACGTGACCACGCCATCATCGTCCCAGTCACCATCGGTGTTCCAACTACCCACACGAAATAGCGAAGAGCACCAAACCGCCCCTGACAAATGACACAAATTTAACAGGTTATTCTCTGGCAAGCCCTCACAGTGTACAAAAACACTCATTTACCCAAAAACAACCTCTCCAATCTCTACCAGCAGGTCCATCACATTGAATGGTTTCAGCATAAACCGGCACGCTCCAGCCTCAAGCGAACTGCCTTTAACCATATCATCAGCACTTGCAAGTATGATCCTTACATCCGGGTTAATCCCCAGTAGCTCCTTTGTAGCCTCGATTCCGTTCTTGTTTGGCATCCGGTGATCCATGATCACGATTTCGGGCGGTGTGTCCATCGATCCGAACATTTTAACCGCCTCATTGCCATCATAAGCATCTGCAATGATCTCGTGCCCATTCATCCCGAGAAGCGTGCTGTACAGTTTGTGGAGTGCAGGCTCATCGTCCACTATGACTATCGTTGCCACCGCGTTCCCCCTTCGGAAGATCTATAATGAATTTACTCCCACGCGTACAGTCGCCCCTGACTCTGTCCTCCACCCGGACAGTTCCTCCGTAACTCTCAACAACGTTTTTCACAATAGTAAGCCCGAGTCCTGATCCCTGGCTGCTCTCGCCAGCCTGTTCCAGACGGTTGAATACCACCTCTTTGTACTCGTCGCTTATGCCGTGTCCGTGATCCGCAACTTCGATCTGCCAATACGCCCCGTCTGCCGATGCTGATGCCGATGAATCGATATTGACATCGATATCAACGATCTCGTGTTCGTCGAACTTAACCGCATTGTTCAGGAGATTTGCAAAGACATCAAAGAGCAGGTCATTGCCCCGGATAAAATACCGCCCCTCGGTTATGTTTGAATTGATCCTGACTTCCTTCGGAACTGATTTTGCGTCGTCGCTGGCGCTTGCAAACGCAGGGTATACATCGATCGTATTTCGTTCGATCTCGCCTGATCTGACCCGCGAGAGCTTTTTCACGTTGGCTATAAGGTTTGCGCCCTTCTTGGCATGTTTGAGCGCGGTCCTGATATGTTTCCTGAATTGATCCGGAAAATCGGGCATCTGCAGCATGAGATCAAGATAGCCGATCGTGACCTGGTTCATGTTGTTAATATCGTGCCCCATGATGTCCGTATAAAATTCTGCACGGTGGTATTCCTCTTCGATGCGTTTCTCTGCCCGTTTTCGTCTAGTGATATCCCTGAATATCGTTAATTTCGATACAGTGCCATCGATATTTTTAAGGGGGGTCTCAATGAGGTCATACGTTTTATCTCTCTTGTGGGTATGCCATTCCCACCGCACGGTCTCTCCTCGCAGTACCCGGGGATTCTTACAGAGCGGGCAGGGATCTTTCCGGTTATGAAACACTCTATAACAGGTGCTGCCTGCCTGATCTCCAAATATGTTGACCAGGGCTTTGTTCATAAACTCTATTTTATGGTCGTCTGACACCACGTACACCCCATCAGCCATAGCGTCAAACATCAAATTTAGATTATCGCGCTCTTTCCTTATTTTTGCCTCAAATTCCACTGTTTCTGTGATATCCCTGCTCACCCGGACCGTGCCGATCGGCACACCATCCTTATCCTTCAACATCGCCACAGACATGCTGATATGAACCGGTGTCCCGTCCTTTCGGGTCGCAATCGTTATGTAGTGTCGGATCTCCCCATCCCTGCCCACCATTCCCATTATCCGGTCGGCTTCTGCAGGGTCTGCAAAGAACCTCTTGTTGTGCGTTCCGATCACCTCGTCTGCCGTGTAACCCATGTAGCCCTCGGCCCCTGCATTCCAGTCACGTACGATCCCGTCCATGTCCACAACCACGACTGCATCAGCAGAACTCTCGATAACATTCGTCAGATACTCCTTTGTCTCTCTTAGCTGCCTTTCTGACCGTTTCAACGATTCTTCTGCGATTCTGCGATTGGTTTCATCGTGGTAGACCGAAGCGATCTCTCCAGATGGCAGCTTGTAAACAAAATGCTCTCGCCATCCGGCAATCCTGTTATCCTGATACATGCTGATCGGATGGTGTTCAGGCGTGCCGGTCGCCCACACCCGCCGGAATACCTCAAGGAGCCCGAACTCCTCGACACCCGGGAACACCTCAAGAATGCTCCGGCTGATCACCTCTTCACGCTTGATATTATCGATCGTTTCGCTCCCTTTGTTGATATCTGCGAAGATGAAATCCATGCCATCGTCTGCAACATCATATATGGCAATCCCGTCAACTGTATTCTCAAAGACCGCTCTATACAGGGCTTCGTTCTCCTGCAATGCCGCATCTGACTGTTTACGCATATCTTCCAGTTCCATGTTGTCAAGAGCGATCGCTACGCTGCTTGCCACCTCTTTCAGCAGTTCCTTCTCGCCTTTCCTGACTCTGACGCCAGGCAAGAATATTATGGCGAACAACCCGAATCGCTTGCCTGCATGTTCGATGCGGGCGACCGCAACATCGCTGCCGGCACAGGTACCCTCAAGGGGACACCCTCCGCAATCTCCGGGTTTGTTAATGGCTTTAATCAGGTCTTCCTGGTTTTCCGGGTCTTCTTCTCTGGCAAGCACGTCCTTCACGCATTCCGGAGGGTTACTGCCAGACATACTGTCACAGAAACGGGAGATACCGTCGGCATCACCAGCGCAGGAACTTGCAACCGCTGTGAATGAATCGCCGCCAAAACACGCAATACATGACGCACAGTACCTCTGCTCCTCTATCACGGCATCAACGATCTTATTGAGCAGACTACTCCGATCCTTCGTGGTCACGACCAGATGGTTAACATTCTTGATGGTTTTGAAGATGCTGCTCAAGTGAGCCTGGTGCTCTGCATGTACAACCCTATTCATCAGAACAACGATCGTGATGGAGACGATTATGAGCATCGGGGCTCTGATATAGTCATAGATGGTCGTTACATCGGGTCTCAGGAAAAAATGGCTTAAAACCAGAAGTATTGCAAGGAATATAGCCACAAAGAGACCTTTCTTCCGCCACCACAGGGCTGCAATGATTATTGGGATATAGAAGAGATGGCTGAAGACCGCACCGATCCCGAGCACCACATGGAAGTAGTATGTAGTCATGCAGCAACATGCAAGCATAAGCATCATTGCAACAATCTTGCACCGTTCCATACCCCTCTTAGATACTCTCCCAACACCTTTCACGATGACATGCCTCCTGAAGGCTCAAGCTTTTATATCTGTAGGCGTGTTATATAATCCTACCGGTTATGTGCTCAAATAAATAATCTTTTTCGTTTTTATGGTACTACACCATACGTCCAGTCACTCTACGCAACATTTTCATTTACGGGATATGTTTATCTGAAGCGAAAAAACCACGAGATTTCACAAGATTAACACAAGAAGTTGATAGCGTATATGATATATTAGTAATATATTTACATTTTATATCCTGCCCCATACTTCCTCGTGGAAATTGGTGTAATCGTATGGTTAGTTATACTTGAGCATACGGTATAACCTGTGCTTTTTATAGATAGACCAAAAACGATGCCACCAAAAAACAAGGGCATGAATTTTACTCATACGGAATAATTTAAATTTTTAAGTGTAATAAACAGATTATGTTGGTGTAAATTCGCGAAATTCGCGATATTCGTCTGAATTTGTGATTTTATCACGAATACCCCGAATTCAATACCAACTGATTTGAAAAAGCTTGGGTTTGTGCCGGTGTGGCGTATAAACACATACTAATTTTCAAACCGCCAGAATATAATAAAAAGTCTCGACCGAATAGATTAATATGTAGAGATTGCGCATACGTATATATGAAGATCAAAGAACTGTTGTTTGGTCCGATACCAAAGCAGACTGAGAGTGAGTATGCCGAACTGGATCTTTCACAGTATGAAGAGGTTATGGAACCTGAGCCCGCTGAGACCTACATACGTGTTGCGGAGTTGAGCAACCTGGATGGGATCTCAGAATTGAAGAAGGAGATCTACGAGGGAAACGTCGTAGTTGTGGATATCTCGGCAATCAAACGAGATCAGATGATGCTCGAACGCGCGCTTCGTGACCTGCATGATGTTGTGAGCGATGTGGGCGGTGACATCGCAGGACTCGACGACGATCTTGTGATCACGACTCCAACCGGCATCAAGATCGATCGATCGCGGATCGGCGGAAGATAATCGCGTACATGCGCACCGACCCTAAGGATGAAGATAAATAGTCCGCTGCAGGCTTATGAGTACCTGCCGAAAACCAATTGCGGTGAATGTGATGAGCCGACGTGTATGGCGTTTGCCTCACACTTGATAGATCGGTCCAGAAAGCCAAAGGACTGCCCGCCGCTGCTCGATGCCGAACATAAGGAAGATTACGCCACACTCATCGAACTCCTTGCCCCCGAGATACGCGAAGTCTCAATCGGGACTGGCGAACATGAGGTTACGATCGGTGGGGATGATGTGCTATACCGCCACAAACTGACTTTTTTCAATAAAACAGCGTTTGCTTATGACGTGCACGACACGATGGACGAGAAAGAACTGATTGATCGTGTCAATAGCATTCAAAACTACAAAAAATTCTATATCGGTGATTTTCTGACGCTTGATGCAATCGCGGTCAGATGCATATCTGGAGACGCGGGTCAGTTCGCAAAAACCGTGAAAACGGTGACTGAAACGACCAAACTACCGCTCCTGCTCTGTTCGCTCGATGCAGAGGTTATTGCGGCAGGGCTTGCTGTTGCCGCGGATCGAAGACCACTGATCTACGCCGCCACAACCGAAAACTGGCGCGAGGTTGCGAAACTTGCACTTAAATACCATGTTCCGGTGGTGCTTTCTGCGCCAAACGATCCCGATATACTAAAATCGCTTGCAGCGACATTTGAGTCGCTGGGCATTACTGATCTGGTGCTCGATCCGGGAACCGTCCCGACCGGACCGGGGCTCCGTGACTCGTTTGAGAACTTCCTGAAGCTGCGGCGTGCAGGAATTGCCGAACAGACTGATATTGCATACCCGCTGATGGCAGTGCCCATGACCGCTTGGAACGAGATGGATGGTGTCAGTGCAGCATACTGGGAGAGCGTGCTTGCATCCATATTCACGATCCGGTACGCTGATATTATGATCCTGCACAGCATTGAGCCATACTCGCTGTTGCCTGAACTGCATGTCAGAGATACGGTTTACACAGACCCACGAAAACCGGTAATGGTCGATGCAGGCGTCTTTGAAATTGGCTCGCCCGGCCGCAAGTCGCCGGTATTTGTGACGACGAACTTTGCGCTGACATACTACACCGTGGAGAGCGATCTGGCGTCCAACAGCATCGATTGCTACCTTGGCGTAGTGGATACCGACGGCATTGGCGTAGAGGCTGCGGTGGCAGGCGGGCAGCTGGATGCGGGCAAGATCAAGGGTATGTTTGATTCTGCTAACTTTGATGTGCAGGAGAAGACTGATCACGGCATCTTGATCCTTCCCGGGCTTGCTGCACGGTTGCAAGGTGATGTGGAGGATACCACTGGACTAGAAGTGATGGTCGGACCTCCTGATTCGGGACAGATTCCGCGGTGGATGGAGACGAAGTGGTCTAACTGATTACGTTATTAGTATATGTTTAGCTAACCAAGAGATTACACAAATTTCCACAAGATTTCTGCGTTAATCTTGTGTAATCCCGTGGTTTTTTCGCTTCAGCTAAATACATACCTTTATTAGACTTGTTGCTAATTAGCGTGCATCTCCATCAAAAAGCTTTAAATTAAATGAGATATATCTCATAAAGTATGTTGAATATTGATCGAGCGTTAGGTGACGATAGGCTGATAAAAGCCATCACCGGACTCTCCGCAT
>JAUVEF010000167.1 GCA_030594905.1 Methanosarcinales archaeon | reverse complement strand
GAAAACGAGAAGTGAGATCACGGATCCAAGTGCCGTGGCTCCCGTACGGTCAAACATGACGCACATCATGACAAGGAGGAGAACTGAACCAATCGATGCAGTGATTTCGAAGGTTGGTTTATTCATTACGGGTGCATCAGCAGGAGCGGTTAAAAAGATTTGTTTTGGCGTTGCGGTGCGAGATTGCAAAAATATCAGTAGTGTCCGATATAGTTGATGGGCATACCAAACCACAACAATTCACCCCGCGTCCAGGTAATATTCTTGGTATAAAACATATCGAGGTTCGCATCACCCATTTTACCAGATACAACTGATCGGATCTTGTCAACTACGTGTCAGGACCCCGCCAAGGTCCGGGGATGTGCCGGAAATTGCCATGAAAGACTTCCCCCGCGCAACCACAAAGGTATTGAAGCGCCAGATCAAACCACAAAATAATATGGCAAGAATGGATTCGACACTCTACACCATCGGAACGCCGCCGCCAAAGCGAAATGTCAGTATCCGAACAAGCAGTACAGAAATGCAACACCTATTCATCGCATGGATCGCTATATCGTTTGCGTTTGCGTTTGTACTATCCGACAGTGCGCGATCCAATCCATTCGGCGAGACTGCGATCCTTTACTTCCTTGTATCCCTCTTCACAGTTGGGATTGGATTCATATTACATGAACTTGCACACAAGGTCGTTGCGCAGCGCTACAACCTCTGGGCCGAGTTCCGGATGAGTTCCACCATGCTGATGCTTGCGGTCGGGCTGGCATATATGTGGGGTGTGCTGCTCGCGGCGCCCGGTGCTGTGTACATATCCGGATCATATATCACCAGCAAACAGAATGGATATATCGCTGCTGCAGGTCCGCTCACAAACGTCGTTCTGGCGATGATTTTTCTGCTGATCTCTATGCAAAGTGGTTTTGTCGAAGGTTTTGGGAGGTACGGGGCACTTGCCATATTTCTTGGCGTGCGGATTAACCTCTGGCTTGCCGCATTCAATATGCTGCCGTTCAGCGTTCTTGACGGCAAGAAAGTGTTTGCGTGGAGCAAGCCTGCGTTTGCAGGGGTGTTTCTCCTGATTATTCTAATGTGGATCGGTGCCGGTGCTGTATTATAGGGCAGGTTTGAATCGATGCTCTATATGGGCGACAATCCTGTGCAATATAAGCCCGGTAATCATGCTGAATATGCCAACGCCGATACACATACCGATACAAAATCATATCTATCCTGTAGAACCTGTTTCAAGAGTGTCTGGATCGCAGCAGTCTTGCCGTGTTGTCAGCACTCCCATCACACACAACAAGCGTTTCAGCTACATACTCATTTTTTTGTGAAAGTTTGGTGAAAAGTTTGCGAGTAAAAACTGCCCTTAGGTGGCAGGTGATATGCTTTTTCGTAAATGAAAATAGCGCATAGAATAACTGGACGTTATAGTGTGTATCCCACAAAAAGAAAAATAAAGGGAGTCTTTACTCCCCTTTCACTGCATCATAGAAACTCATGTCAAAGATATCCTCTGCAGTAAGCAGCCTATCGATATACTCAAGCTCATAATCGACCTCTGCAAATTCAATAGTGCAGTTAAGCTCGATGTGCGGATCGCTGATCCATCTACCATCCCACCGTTCGAAGGAATACAGAACTCTATCAGCATCAAATCCGGTTTTTTCTGCAAATATCTCAGCAGATTCGTTTGGGTTCTCGATTAGATACTCAGTCGCCTTGATATGGATACGTACGATCTCTTTGACCATATCCGGGTGATTCTCGATCAGTTCATCGCTGACGAGCAGGCAGCAACATGCATGGTCCTGCCACATCTCACCTGAACTTGCAACGGTCATGCCATTGCCATCGAGTTCAATGACTGCAGGTCCGGGATGTGGTAGAAATACGCCATCCACCGCTTTTGCTGAAATTGCAGTCATCGCATCCCCAGGTCCCATCGGCACGATCTCGACATCATCTATGCTGACGTTGTTATCTATCAGGAATTTCTTGAGTACGCCATCTTGGATTGATCCCGGCGGAAATGTTGCGATCTTAAGTCCGCGTAGATCGGCTGGAGATGTGTAATTGTCTGCAATCTCGGGTCTGAGCACAAGGTCAGAGCCCTGTACCTGCACCCCTGCCACGATCTTTGCCTCAAGCCCCTGCGCGATCGCCGTGATCGGTGGCGCGACACCAACATAGGCAATGTCGAGGTGACCTGCCATCATGGACTGCATCTCAGGCGGACCTGACGGGAATGAATACTCAGTGACCTCTGTGATCCCAAACTCGGCAAGGTCGTCTTTCCACCATCCCTTATCCATCGCGACCATCTCTGCGATCTGATGTGTGCTTGGTTGGTATCCAATGCGAAGATGTGTTATTGTATCAACTTGGGTCGTACCATTCTCTGTTTCCGGTGCAACTTCACCATCGTCCGGCGTGTCAACAACACACCCTGAAAAAGCAGCGAGCGTCAGCACCACCAGTAATATTGTCAGTATTTTCTTCATTGTAGCCTCCTGTTCCTTAATATCTTAATATCCCGAATCCCGATGTTCGTTCTGTCAATATCCGGTCATCCGAGCCAGTTCCATGCTTGCCGATTTATCGGAGGTCCCCGGCTCAACGATGACTACGAAGTTGCCATTTGACCAGAAATACCCGTACCTGATGTCGCCGTCAACTGTAGGCGATGCGGTCCTGACCTCGTTTGCCTCGTGTCCGTTGAAATTCGCTGTTGCAAATCTGGAAACCGTTCGTGCAGGCGGGTTTTCAAACTTTGACTGGTTCTTGTAGTTTCGGGCAGCGTTTGCCGCATTCACCGAATCGGTGCACTCGATGATGGTTACAGCCGTGTCGGTATGCTCACCTTCGGCAGCATAGATTCCATGGACTGCATCTACGATCTCGCCAACCTCCAAGCTTCCGGAGACCATCGACGCAGCTTCTTCTATCATGTCCACCGTTTCCGTGTTCTTATCGAGTACGGCTCTCAAAGTGAACGATTCCGGAAGCTCGCCCCTTGGAACTGCATCTGCCATGGCTGGCGGCGTTTCAGGTGTCGTTGTGGCAGTCGGTGTTGTCAGTGCCGGTGTCGGCGTCTCTGCGTCCAGACCATCCGGTACGATACATGCGGATGCAGCAATCGCCGCAATCAATACCACTATCAATAGTATGCTCTTCATAATTTAGCTTCCTTTGTCAGTACTTCTCTCCCGAATGAGTTGAATAACGTCATCGTGATCGCTAATCTTCTCGAGTTCACTCTCCTTGATCAGCACGGTATCGTCGATATGCGTGTGCCGACAGTTCCCTTTCACGATGTACAGTGACTTTGTTTTCGCAACACAAGAGATACTGCTCATCAGATGGGCATTTCGCACCATCGTCCGGTTGTACGTGTTAATCCCGGTTAGCATAGTGTTGTGCTTGTCATCGTCCGATATGGCGTTAAACGGCGCCTGTTTTGCAGGAAACACGATGAATCCGAGCGGTGCAAGCAGCATCGAAACCTCGTCCTTATCGCCCATTCGATCGCCC
>JAUVEF010000132.1 GCA_030594905.1 Methanosarcinales archaeon | reverse complement strand
TCCCCCTTTGTCGCAACGACCACGTCGGCAGTGGTCAGCAGAGGTCCAACCTTGATCGGCGTGTTCGGTCCGGCTGTGACATCAATCACACAGACCGCAAGGCACTGGTCCACATACGGGGCGCACCGCAGACACAAGCCCGCGGTCTCGTTTAACAGTATATCCGCGCCCTGTTCCTGCGCCCAAGACAACATCTCCTCGGTATTGTAGATCGCAAAATGGTCAGGGCACATATCCTTGGACAGGGCGACCCGCACCGGCACGCCGAGCCGCTCGAATCTGGCGTCGTCATCGGTAAACAGGCAGTCTATCTTGATTACGGCAGGCATGACGTCGTTATGGCGTAGGTATGCGATGGTGTGCAGAAGTATCGAGGTCTTGCCTGCACCAGGGGTTCCTGCAATGATTGCGAGTTTCATTTACAAGTCACTAAAAAACCTGATGCGGTATCGCTGTGTGGCAGCGCCGGGCATGCAAAAGCAACTCATATAGCCGACCGACGTAGCAGCGCACGTATCCGCGTCTTTAGTTCAAGCAGATCAAACGGCTTGGTCACATAATCCTCGGCACCGATCTCGATGCCAAGCACCTTATCCTTGATTTCACCCTTTGCACTGAGCATGATAATTGGAATGTGCCGCGTCAGCGGGTCTTCCTTCAGTTTCATGCAGACCTCGTAACCATTCACCTTCGGAAGCATTAGATCAAGGAGAATTAAGTCAGGCGTCTCTGCCGTGACCTTTTCGAGAGCTTCTGCGCCGTCTGCTGCCCCGACCACAGCGTAATTGTCCGCCTCAAGCGCACGAGTAAGTGGGATCAGAGTGTCGGGTTCGTCGTCAACGACCAGTATCTTGGTTCTAGTGTCAGCAAGTCGGTCGAGTCGCTCCTTCACAGCCGCAGGTTCGATACCAAGCGTTTCTGCGACCGCTGTGCTTGATGCGTCTGCGTCCTGCTCCAGTATCGCAAGAATCTGTTTATCAATCTCATCGAGTTTCATCCGTATCACCTACACCATTTTAGTTTATGTGTGTCTCGGTTGGGTAAAAGTGTTTGGCTCTTCGCTATTTTGAGCAAGTATGCGGCACCTGCATATTATGACACTACCATTTTTCGACCCAACCTGAAAAATTAAAAAGTCTCTTAAATACTTGCCCAAAACTTTTATATCACCTCGCCCACAAGTAGGCTTCTTGTATGGAGACTGATTTCATAAGCAAGCATAAGGATTCTGATACTTTTATCATCAAAAAATCCTCTTTTTTTGAGGCTCCCGTACATCTGAAAGGTAATCTAATCGTTGGCAGCAATTGCAATTTCTGGAGCGATCTTGCTGCCACTGGCTCTCTTCAGCTTGGGAAGGGCACCGCGGTGAAAGGGTCGGTACGTGCCGCAAGTGCGATCATCGGCGCACATTCGGTGATTGAGGGCAGCGTGAAGACCGAACATGACTGCACGGTGCTTGATGGCGCCAGGATCGGCGGAGATATCGTAGCAGGCGGGAAGATCATGCTCAGACCGAATGTCAAAGCAGGAATCGTGGATGCGGTCAGCACCATTGAGCTTACAGGCAAGTCGGATGTTGCGGAACTACGCGCCGGGGCAAAGATCATCGCAACAAAGCAACTCTGACGTCCCTGGTAACTGCACCGCAATCAATCATTTTATGCGATAACTGCGCCAAGCATGACCTATGTTCAGAACTATACTTGTGCTTGATATATTCGATGGCATCGTGGTTCATGCGGTTCGCGGGATGCGTGAGCAATACCTCCCGATCGCAGGGGCAAGTTCGGTCTGCGAGACATCAGATGCAGTAGCGATCGTAAGGGCGCTTGACCCTGATGAAGTGTATGCGGCTGACCTCAACCGGATTCGCGGACGCGCAGCCGGGGACAATTTTCAGGTCGTGAAGGGCGTTTCCGGCTATTGCAGAACGATCCTCAGTTGTGGAGTCCGGTCGGCTGAAGATGCAATGCTCGGGCTTGCAATTGCAGACACAGTCACCATCGGAACCGAGAATGCTAATTTCAATGTTATCAAGCAGGCGTGTGAGGCGGCTGCGGACGCGAGCCGGTTGCATGTTAATATTGACCTGATGGACGGCAAAATCCTCACGAATACCGAAATATCACTCACTCCACTTGAGGCGGTCGATAAACTGAACGATTACCCGATCAATCACCTGATCATCATCGACCTGACGAAGGTTGGCACAGAATCGGGCATCAACACCGGTTTTCTCGAAGAAGCGGTCGCAAGATCTGATCATCCGGTCATATTCGGAGGCGGCGTGCGGGATATGAACGATCTCGACCTGCTGCGTGATATCGGGGTTGCCGGGGCGCTGGTCGCAACCGGCGTGCATAATCGGGCGATTCCGGTAGAGATGCTGCGGGGCTGATTGCAGCGCCGGACCTTACCACCTTCAGCACCCACTCAAAACAACGCCCATACACAGATCAACCGCCACCATTCACTAAAAATCAGTAAGCGTTCTCTGAAACCGGCATTCATCCAGTAACTGCATCTCACTTTGCCATTTGACATGCGGAGTGCGGATTCTCTCCCGCAGGTCACGGAGCGCATCATCGATGCTGTCAAACCGCCTCGCACCCGAACCGCCACCAACACCATTAACACCGCCACCAACCACACCACTGCCACTTCCGGTCAGCGCGTCACGGACCGCCTCCCGGATCACCCAGACTCCAAGCGGCGCCCAGTAATCAGGAAGAATCTCTCGCACGATGAACACCGATGCCTGCCGCTTGATCGAATGGAGATACTCGACAACAGAGGTTCTTGCTGCGTAATACCCCCCGGCAAGCGACGAATATCCGCGTTTGCCGCCATACTCTTCCCGGTCACTTCCGATCCACAGTCGATCAGACCAGACCGAATCCGGAAGCCATATCTCGATTAACTCAAATGAAAAACACCGGGGGATGAGCAGGATCTCAAAATGGTTGCCGAATTTCTCAGTGGTGAATAGAACAATGTCTTTTATCTCAGGATAATATCTGATATCGTCGAGCAGCATCTTTCCGACCATATCATCGATTGCTGTGATCGACCACCGCGTGGGAACGAGTTTCCGAGCCTTCCCGAGCAAGCCAATTGAGAATATGCGTGTTATGTGCTGCTGCGGGATGCTGCTCCTGTGCAATTCACGTATCGAATCCGCAGCAAGCACGTCGGTATCAGATACGAGATAATCGATCTTCGTGGGGACTTTCGGGTTCTCTGTAAGCGTGATCTTCGTAAGTTCGCCGGCTGGACCCATCGGCATCAACATGCCGTCAAAAGCCATCCGTGCAGCCGGCGGTCTGGCAAACCACGCCTCTGTGTCTACCGGCGCATCAGCCATCGCCAATTCCTGCGATGTTAGTAAAAACGGGTCATCCGGTGTTTTCACGTTCAATCTGGTGTACGATCGCACCAATCTTGATCGCATCCCGATAATCTCATCGATATTCTTGTTCAGGAGAATTTCGGGGTCTTCGTACTGCTGCGCCTCATCGCCGCCGATATTCGGGGGTATCAGCGGACCTGCGAAGATGTCGGGATAGCCTCTGCGCCCGACAAAAACCGACGGCGGGGAGGCTCCGGACAGATTCGTTGTTTTGAGATCTATGATGGTCTCAATTTCCTTGAATCGCTCCAGAATCGGGCATTTCGGGCGTCCGCACAGTCCCTTTCCTTTGCAGTTGACGCACTGGTTCATTGCAGGAGGGTATTGGTTAGGCTATGTAAAGTAGATGGCGGTTGAGCTGGCGCGGTTGTGGGGTTCACCGATTCCAAAAACGGCTGGTGACGTGCCACGATAATTATATTGTCACACGCACGTATTATTCCGTATGACCGAAGAGACGCCCAAAATAGAAATATTCGGGGATTCACCGACAACAGAAGATGGGTTGGGCTTTGAGGATTATGCAAACATCCTTCTGGAGCTGATAGGGAATTTTGATGCCGAGAGCCCTCTGACCATCGGCATTCACGGAAGATGGGGGAGCGGGAAGACAAGCTTGATGAAGATGGTTGAGGAGAGGTTTAGAGGTCACGAGGACGTTAAGACGATCTGGTTCAATGCATGGGCTTATGGAGATGAACCGATCGGACTTGCGTTGTTGCAACAGATATTGAATGAGTTTCAAAGGGAAGAGAAGTTAACAGTTAAAGGTATAAGACTGCTTGGAAACATTGGCAAATTGGGCACTGACGCGGTCTTGAGAAAAACCACAACGATAACCCTTAAAGAAG
>JAUVEF010000165.1 GCA_030594905.1 Methanosarcinales archaeon | reverse complement strand
TGGCGATCGCGAATTACACGAATGCCACACCAGGATTAATTCGTGCCATTCGTGTAATTCGTGATAAAAACTGACAGACCCCGATAAAATGAGCGATCTCTTTATAAGTGTTGGTCACTGCAACGCGAGATACCAACGACCCAAAAGTATATCGCCATCCCCACCCGGAGGGCAGTTTTTACTCGATTTTTTGTGAAAAAATCGTCTCAATACGTATCATGCCATCCCGAGCAACTTGAATGTCACATACGCAATTGCCACCATGATAATCGAATGCTTGAACCCGGAATATACATTCCCTTCACCCATCGCACCTCCGACAAGCCCTGAACAGAACCCCTGGATCAGCGTTGCATGAAACATCAGGAGGATATATTTTTCAGCATCATACCCTGCGAGCATCTCCATGCCCTGACTGAGGTTCTCAGAGGCGTCGCCTGTCGGAACCATGCTCACGAAATGCGCGGCAAGCACGTACACGATGAACAGGAAGACAAAGAACGAGAGGTACACGATCATCACATACTCAGTCATATTGCCAAGCCGATCCTTCTTCAGGCGGTACGATGCCTCGGAATCGGCAGCCGCAATCTGGAGCACCTGCCTGATGTCGCTGACCGCTTCGTTCGCCTTTATGATCAGTGTGATCGTGCGAGATATCATTGCGGTTCTTACCCGTTCCTCAAAGCGCGTCATCGCAACAGACGTGGATGCACCCCACTCAATATCCCGCCACATGCGCCTGATCTCACTGTCGAGCACGCCAAGTTTGGACCGGAGAGACGCTTGGATCGAACTGGTCAGTGTGAGTCCTGCCTCGTTCATAGATGCAAGCCTTCTCAGGAACTCAGGCATCTCGCGCTCCATGTTCTTGATCCTCCGCACCCGCGACTCATAGAAGAACGTGAACGGGACAAGCAGGACAAACATCCCGAAGACCAACACGTCATCAAGCACACTAAGTGATGGAAACTCCAGCACCTGAGTGCCAGACGCTGCACCGGCTGCACCGGACAATGTAGCGATTATCGGTCCGATTGAGAGATATCCTTTCATGTAAATCGCTATTATGACATAGATGATCGCTGCAGGCGCGGTTAGGTACAGCGCGTATACTGGATTTTCAAAAAACGCTTTGACCGGGGTTTTGAAGAAAGTCTTATACTTCTTAATCTTTTCAGCAGTTTCGAGCCTGGTGAATAGCGCATCTTCGACGACTTCCGCGGGTCTCACCCCAACGCCCTCAAAAGCGTTTGACTTTTTTGTAGCGGCGGGGATGTGGTACGCTTCCTCCCGCGAACCAGCCATGGTGCTCAGGAGAAGTACACACAGCAGGGTGGCTCCGGGGATCAGCCCGTAGATCAGCGCCTTTAGAAGGACAATCGAAGTGCTGTCGATCATCCCGACCACCACCAGTATCGTCATCATAAACAGCGGACCTGCAACAAAGACCGTGATGTAGCCCTCAGCGATCATGCCAAGTGTGTTTAAGTATTTCTCCTGGTCAGCCCCTGCCTGTTTATAATAGTAAGATGATTTGATCTTGAAATATTCGGTAAGACTGCCGCCGCTATCGATCACCATGACAAGCCCGTCAAGAAAATCCCTCATATTCCGTGATGGTGATCGCTCGCTCGCATCGCGCAGAGCCTTTATGATATCAATATTGAGATACTTGATATCCCGAACAACGTATCCGACATGATCCGCAACACCTCCGTAGACGTGTCGTTGTCCGGCAAGTGACTCGAGGATCTCGACTAATTCCAGACCGCCGCGGGAGAGCGCGTACATGTATGTGATTGCGGATGGCAGCGACCGATCGATGCTTGCCGCAATCTCACCGCTCCTGAACTTTGGATAGTAACTGAACAGGTAGTAGGCGATTCCTCCGAATACCAACGGAACCGGAATTGTTAGCAGGAATACTTTCGCTCCAAAGAGCGTGTATAACGGGATGCAGATGAGAACGGACAAAAGCAACGCACCGACCGCAACCAGCAGCGAAACAACTGCCGATCTCGCGAGGTATTTGTCAACGGGTAACGGTATCCGTGCCTGCCTGAGTGCAGCTATAAGATCTGCATGAGAACCGCGTTTCTCTGCGAAGTATGTGCCAAATTTCCGTATGGATGATATATATGTGTACAAACTCCTCACCCCATGCAACATTGGTCGCTGATTATATTTATATGTTGGTGTCTCGCTCATGTGGCGTCACGATTTTGGGGGCGGGTGTTGGGACTATGATTCCCAAAATCCCCGCATGAGAACCTGCCCAATACTCGAGTACGTACGCAGATGATACTAAAACCCTAAAACAGATGTACAGCAGACGCTTTAAAAACAATCCAGACACGCACACCGCACAAAAGCCCCATATCCTCGTACGATCGTTTTGTCAGCGCAACCACAAAGGGAACCCCCGCATCAACCACTACTCTCACGATTGTGCCCATATTCTTAACCTCAGTAATCTCCCCCATAAATGAGTTTCTCGCGCTCGTTTCGATCTCATTTTTTGAGATCAGTATGTCTTCGGGTCGGATCGAGATCGAGACGTCTCCTGATTTAAGTGAACTTGAGACCATCGATATTCCATCGGCGTGAACCAGAGCGATATCGTCATGGACAACCGACTTTCCGCGAAACAAATTCTCAACGCCAACAAAATCCGCAATGAACTCGGAATTGGGTCTTCTGAAGACCTCATCAGGCGCACCCACCTGAATGATTCTGCCGCCGCACATCACAGCGATCCGATCCCCAAGAGCGAACGCCTCTCCAAAACTGTGGGTCACATGAATCGTTGTGGTCCCTGTGATCTCGTGTATTCGCGCAAGTTCCGCTTGCAGCCGTTCGGTTGTGCGAGAATCCAGTGCAGAGAGCGGCTCATCCAGCAGTAGCACCTTTGGCTCCGTCACAACCGCTCGAGCGATTGCAATTCTCTGCTTCTCCCCTCCACTAAGTGTGCCCGGATACCGGCTCAACAGGTGTGAAATGCCAAGAAGCTCTGCAATTTCAGCTGTTTTCACAATGATTTCACTTTTGGCAATCTTTTTCTGACGCAGCCCAAAACCAATGTTTCTTGCAACATCCAGGTGTGGAAAGAGCATATAATCCTGGTAGACCATGCTGATCTGCCGGTCCTTCGGCAAAATGTTCGTTACATCTGTCCCGTTCAGAAACACTCTGCCACTATCCGGGCGGTAGATGCCTGCAATCGTCTCGATTAAGATCGTCTTTCCTGCACCGGTGGGACCAAGTATGATGAAATATTCGCCTTCATCGATCTGCAGGGTCGCGTCATCCAGCTTGAATTCGCCAAGATTCTTGGATACATTCTCAATTCGTATCATGTTTGGCCATGTTTAGTACAGGTGGGTGCTCCCGCCACGCTGTTCGAAGATGTATAGGGATATGATCGATATGGCAATCAAGATTGTTGCAGCGGCTATTGCAAGTTCAAGATCCCCGCACGACATATTCAAATACAGCGATATCGGCAGGGTCTCGGTCTTCATCCGTGTTGCGCCGGCGAGCATCAGGGCTGCTCCGAACTCCCCGATCCCTTTAGACCATGTTATAATCCCACCAGCCATAAGCCCGTTC
>JAUVEF010000152.1 GCA_030594905.1 Methanosarcinales archaeon | reverse complement strand
TTTACAGCAGCTTTGTAAAATCCATATTCAGTTATCAAATCAACTAAATTATCGTCTGGCTTGGTAAAATGGGTTAGATAGATTTCAGTGAGGTTGTTTTTAATCGAATAGCCAACTGCCAATTTTATAAATAGTTCTCCGATCTTATATCCGATGTGCGTAACGATCAAAGTCGCGATCTTGAGCCTATTTTTTGCCGGAAGCAGGGGAATAGAATCAATGGGGTCGTTTTCAATTTTATAAATTAATATTGCTCCAATAGCACCGTTTTTTCTGCGGTAAACCCAGCATTTTCTACCTTCTCTGGAAATTTTCTTAAACCAACTATCAAACTCATCATATTCTTCTTTTAGAGATCTAAAAATTAGGTCGCCTATCTCGAGATTGTAGACAAAATCTTCTTTTAAAGCAGGTGGTCGAACCGCCCCTTCTCTAGAGATATCCTCTTCAAAAACCCTGATCCCTTCTTCCACGCACAAAACCCTATCTTTTATGTCCAATCGAATAGCTTTTTTATGAATGCTCTTATCCTCTGTAATCAGAAAATCTACGGCATCTTTATAGACTGCATACAATAAGGCATTGTCAATTTCATCATTGATTCTCGATGGCGTTCCAACAATACTCAAAAAATTATCATCCTTGCTTTGGTCAGGCGGAGATTCCAGTGACGGATAGGTGTTGAGTTTGGATAATGCAATACTCTTTCTATCTTCATTCTGGTCTCTCTTTATTTCTTTGACTGTTTCAGGATGTATAAGGATCTCAATTTCCTGTGAACTGTTTAATATTTGTAAGAGGTGTTGCAACTCGTCTGTGAGTACGTGGTCATTCTCTCTATAAATGAATACGTTCGTATCAATTAGTATGCGCATTATTCAACCTCTCAATCGTTTGATACATCTTCCACGCTAATCTTCTTATACCTAATCTCGCACAGATTCGCTCATCTAGCTCCGGGGATGTCTGCTGTTATGTTAGTCATGCTTGCGTACAGTTATCTCTTTTGCGTTGTACATGGATTTTTCCTTTCCTGATTGGGGCGGGGCGAGGTCGGTTTTTCGTTTTTGATTCACATTCAAGGCAGCAGATGCCCGCTGCGCACCTTCCAGTTATCCATGATCACAGTCGGCGACACGCTCTGCACGCCGTCCAGTTTCTTGATCTTCTCAGCGATGAATGTCCTGAGCGCACCCCCATCTGTAAGCCACACTTCGGTCATGATCATGTGATCTCCTGCCGAAGTTGCAACAAATTTAACCTCTGAAAACTCGCTCAAACGCAATGCAACATCGAGGAGATGCGAAGGCTCGACATCGACTCCGACGAGGGCAACTGAGTTGTACCCAAGCTTTGCCGGATCGGTTACGACCGTGTATTGCATGATGATCCCTTCTTCCTCGAGCGCCCGCACACGGTTTCGTATCGTGGATTCGCCGACGCCGAGTCGGGCAGCAATCTCGGTGTGTGGTGTGCGTGCGTTCTCACGAAGTATGTCTATTATCAACATGTCTCTTTCGTCAATCATTGTAGTATCACCATATCGATTTTCGTACTTTTGTCAGGATTTATGGACGGTTTTCGCACTATAATGTTATATACTCGCAATATATATCACTATGACTGTAGACTATTAAAAAGTTTACGCAATCATTGGAGGTAGCAATTCATGGAGAACGAATGGAAAGACAACAAGGAATCGTACGAAGTGCTGGACGGCAGGGGACTTGCAGGCAACTTCCTGTCAGCAATCCTTGCAAAAGCCAAAAAAGTTGCTGCTGGTAGTGGAATCTGCGTGATTCAGAGTTTCGAACCGATCCCGCTCTATTCCACTCTGGAAGACATTGGCTTTGAGCATCACACAGAGAAGGTCTCGGATAACGAATATCGGGCGTATTTCTATAGAAGAGAGGTGAAAGAGGAAGCCGGCAGCACGACGATGCCGCTGCATCCGGCAGCTCTTGCCAATATCGGTAAAACCGACAAAACACTCGGCAAGATTGTGTCGCAGTTCTGGCAGCTCGTCTGGAAGAAAGAAGACCCCGCTATCGACATGAAGACCATGTACCTGCTCTCGCTCGCAAATGGCGTTGGCGCAGGTCGCACCCGTCAGGCGACGCGGGAACTTGTGAAGGCGTACTACGCGGGCGTTACTGTTTCCGAACTTGACGAACTATTCACACTTATTGTCTGGAATCAGGGTGTCGGCAACTTTGCGTCAGAGATCAGTCCATCGCCGCTCTTTGCAGCATATCAGTTGATAAAGAGGCTTGAACACGAGGGAAAGGATAGGGGCGAGGTGCTGGCGGAACTTGTCAGGAAGTTTGGCGAGGAGAACCCTGACGTGAGCGTGCTCGAACAGAAGAGGTGATCGGGATCAATGGGTCAAGGGATCGATAGATTACCGGATTAATTAGATTACGGAGGCTAAAAACATGAAACAACATATTGCATCGGTGGCTATGGTGTCACTGGTGCTTTCAACACTTCTGATCCTCACTTGTGCGGGATCAGCAGCAGCATCGATCTGTATAGACTGTCACAGCGAAATCACCCCTGAGATCGTTGAGGACTTCCAAAGCGGTGCAATGGGCGATGATTTCGATTGCTCAAGATGTCATGGGTATGCACACAGTTCGGCTGCTAATGTGGATTTGGTACAGATGCCGACACACGAGACGTGCGGTGCGTGCCATGCTACACAGGACGACCAGTATATGGACGGGAAGCACAGCCTCGCGTGGGCTGCGCTCTTTGCGATGCCGACGACGAAAGACCAACCAAAAGAACTGATGGAAGGTCAGAAGGGCTGCGGAGGCTGCCACAAGATAGGGGCAAAGAATGAGACTGGCTGGGATGAGTACCACTACGGCGTGGTGGGCTGTGACAACTGTCATACGAGACACAGTTTCTCTGTAGAGGAGGCGAGAAGACCTGAAGCATGTATGACGTGCCATCAGGGCTTCGATCACGCCCAATGGGAGATGTACTCGACCTCAAAGCACGGTGCGATCTACCTGACAGAGGGCGACGACTGGAACTGGAGCGCACCCCTCTCTGAGGCGAAAGAAAGTTACACCAGCCCTACGTGCCAGATGTGCCATATGGGTGACGGCGACCACAACGTTATTACGAGTTGGGGATTCCTTGGCGTCAGGGTCGAGGAGCCCAACGAAGAATGGACCGAAGACAGAGTATCGGTCTTGAAATCGTACGGTGTCCTTGACGCAGACGGAAATCCAACACCAAGGTTCGATCTCATAGCTCCTGCAAAGCTTGCAAGGATGACAATGGATGAATGGAACGAACCTCGTGAGGAGATGATCGCAGTATGCAGCGACTGCCACTCTGAGAAGTTCGCAAGAATCTCACTTGAGGAGGGTGACCAGATACTCAGGGAAGCTGACCGGGTCTACGCGGAGTCGGTCGAGATCGTTGCAGCACTACACCGCGACGGTATACTCCCTGAGCCCGAATACATCGATGAACTCCCGTCATATCCATATCCTGATGTTCTCAGGTTTTATGATCAGTCACACCCGATCGAGGAGGACCTCTGGGTTATGTGGATGAAGTACCGGATGCGTACTTTCCAAAGTGCATTCCATGCAAATGCGGATCATGAACAGTGGTATGGCTGGGCACCGCTCAAAGAGACAGCGGTGAGGATCAAATCAGAAGACAGGAGTCTTAGAGCTGAAGCAGAGCTTGCAGAGGCTGTAAAGAGTGGAGCAAGTGCACAACAACAGGGCACCCCCGGGTTCGAAGCGACGCTTCTGGGTGTTGCATTTGTTGCTATGGCTGTTCTATTTCAGCCCGGTTTTGTTTGAACATTCGCCAGTAAAATAAGTCAAATGTCTGAATTAAGGATATATCGTATAAATATATCGTTTTTTATACGATATGTCGGAAAGTATATACTGTGGATAATGGTCTGCT